>NZ_JAFLWD010000010.1:0-35384 GCF_017316105.1 Candidatus Enterococcus ikei | reverse complement strand
TCAGTTTTGCTTCACACTCTTTTAGTTTAATAAGTACTATTTATCAATTTCCAGCCCTAAAACAGTCAGATGGCCGTTTCCTACTAGTTTAATAACAAGTCTAGCTAAATGATTGGGGGACATGTCTGTGTCACTAGTGATCCACCAATGGAGCGTTCCAATAAAAATAGAAGTCATATACTCAATGATAAAATCGATGGGGACTTCTATATCGTTTTCAGTAATTTTTAGCTTAGAAAAGATGTCTGCATATTTTTCGTAAATAATCTCTGCAAGTTTCTTTCTTAATAGTTCATTAGAACTACCATCCATAATGGTCAAAAAGAACTTTTTATTTTTTTGAATATTAACATAAATATGTGTTAGCAAAAATTCAATTTGTTTCACCTTGATACGATTGCTGACAATAATTTGTTCAGTGTCGATAACAGAGGTAAAAGCATTAATTGCAAAATCAAAAATTTGTTCATAAAGATCTTGTTTATCTTTGAAATGAGCATAGAAAGTTGCACGATTGATCATCGCTTCATCCGCAATGTCTTGAATCGTTATACAATCATAGCCTTTTTCATCGACTAAGTGAAAGAAAGCTTCGATAATCATTTTATGTGTCCGTTTTACCCGTAGGTCGATTTTCTTTGACATAAAAAATTCCTTTCGAAATAATCAACAGTTTTTCAAAGTTTGTTGCTTATCTCACAAATTTGGGTGTTTTGCTTGTTGCAAATAAATTAGAATCTTTCTAAAATATACATAAGTATTATATCAGACACCTTGTATGATAATCAACAAAGTGTTGTACAATAATAGGGTATGGAATTTAAGGAGCTAAAACACATGACATTAAGAGCAGGAATAGACGTTGGTTCGACAACTGTGAAATTAGTAATTATTGATGAAAAAAATCAGACGAAATTCGCCAAATATGAAAGACATTATTCCGATGTAAAAGCTGCAACTGAAAAAGTATTGAATGAAGCAATGAATGAACTAGGTGAAAAGACACCAATAACAATGACGATCACAGGTTCTGGCGGTATGGGATTGGCAGAAGTTTTGAATATTTCTTTTGTTCAAGAAGTCATCGCCTGTACAAAAACAGTAGAAGAAATCATACCGGAAACAGATGTTGCTATTGAGCTGGGTGGCGAAGATGCGAAGATCACCTTTTTTGAAGGAGCCTTAGAGCAACGGATGAATGGTAGTTGTGCTGGAGGTACGGGTGCTTTTATCGATCAAATGGCTGTTTTATTAAAAACAGATGCTAACGGCGTCAATGAATTAGCCAAAAACTACCAAACAATTTATCCGATCGCTTCAAGATGTGGTGTTTTCGCTAAAACAGATGTTCAACCATTGATCAACGAAGGCGCTGCAAAAGAGGATATCTCAGCGAGTATTTTTCAAGCAGTGGTCAATCAAACAATTGCAGGACTTGCAGCTGGTCGGAAGATCAAAGGCAAAATCGCTTTTTTAGGCGGACCGCTTTTCTTTATGTCAGAGCTTAGAAAACGATTCATCGAAACTTTGGATGTCCAGCCCGAAGATGTGATTTTCCCAGAAAATCCTCAATTATTTGTAGCAATGGGGGCAGCTATTTACTCTGAAGGAGCAAATCCAACGACCTTAACTGATTTAGTTCAGCGTTTGACGAAGGGAAATCAGGAACAATTAAAACCGACGGATACACTCGAACCGTTATTTCAAGATGAAGCAGAATTAAAAGCGTTTAGAGCGCGTCACGACCAAGCCAAAGCGCAAGAAAAATGTTTATCTGAACATCGTGGGGTTGCCTTTTTAGGAATTGATGCAGGGTCGACCACAACGAAAGTTACTTTGATAGATGAAGAGGGAAACTTGTTATTTTCATTTTATGGAAACAATCAAGGTCAACCTTTAGAAACGACAATGAGTGTGTTAAAAGAGTTATATCAACAATTACCGCAAGACGTTTTTATTGGGAAATCCGCAGTTACTGGGTACGGAGAACATTTGATAAAAAATGCGTTAAAAGTCGATATAGGAGAAGTCGAAACGATGGCTCATTATAAGGCTGCAAATCATTTTCAGCCTGGGGTCGATTTTATTTTAGATATTGGCGGTCAAGATATGAAAGCCATGACGATCAAAGATGGCGTACTATCCTCTATTCAACTAAATGAAGCTTGTTCGTCAGGTTGTGGTTCTTTTATTGAAACATTCGCTAAATCGCTAAATTTTGATGTAAAAGATTTTGCGATTGAGGCGCTAAGTTCTAAAGCGCCAGTAGATTTAGGTTCTCGCTGTACAGTATTCATGAATTCAAAAGTGAAACAAGTCCAAAAAGAAGGAGCTTCTGTTGGTGATATCTCAGCTGGATTGTCTTATTCAGTCATAAAAAATGCAATTTACAAAGTAATCAAAGTTCGACGACCGGAAGAACTTGGTAAGAAAATCGTTTGCCAAGGTGGGACATTTTACAATGAGGCAGTTTTACGCGCCTTTGAAATGATTAGCGAGCGGGAAGTTGTTCGTCCTTCAATCGCTGGTTTAATGGGTGCTTATGGTGCTGCTTTGATTGCGTTAGAAGATTATGAGTTAGGACAAGAAACAACGATTTTAGGACTTGAGGAGCTGGATACTTTTACAGCTGATAAAGAGTTTACCCACTGTGGTTTATGTGAGAACAATTGTATGATGACCGTGACCATCTTTTCTGATGGTCGGCAATTTGTTACTGGAAATCGCTGTGAGCGTGGCGCAAGAATCAAAGTCAAAAAAGAAGATCGTAGAGTCAATTTAGTTGATTATAAATACCGAAAATTATTTAAGTATCGTCCGTTGAAAGAAAAGGATGCTGTGCGCGGTAGAATTGGAATACCTCGAGTATTGAATATGTACGAAAACTATCCATTGTGGCATACTTTTTTCACTGATTTAGGGTTTCGAGTGGAATTATCTCCACGTTCGAATAAAGAGCTATACGAACAAGGGATGGAAACAATTCCTAGTGATACAGCATGTTATCCTGCTAAAATTTCTCATGGACATATCCAAGCATTGATCGATTCCAAGGTGCCGATGATTTTTTATCCAGGTGTCGTGTTTGAGCGGCAAGAATCAGCCACCGCCGATAATCACTTCAATTGTCCAATCGTGCAAAGCTATCCTGATGTTATTCGTAATAATGTCGATGATATTCGTGATGGAAAAGTTGATTACCGTAATCCGTATATCAATTTAGCGGATGAAGCATCCGTAGCTAAGGTTTTAAGTGAAACGTTTGCCGATCTTGGTATTTCTAGTGAACAAGTTTCTAAAGCTTTACGTCACGCTTATGAAGAGCTAGATGCGTTTAAAGCTGACATCCGCAATAAAGGGGAAGAAATATTAGTGATGCTGAATCAAAAAGGTGAACGTGGGATTGTTTTATCTGGGCGACCTTATCATTTAGACCCTGAGATCAATCACGGAATCGCTGATGTGATTACGCAAGAAGGGTTCCATGTGTTGACTGAAGATTGTGTGTCTCATTTGGGTGATGTAGGAAATTTACGTGTGGTCAATCAATGGGTGTATCATTCTCGTTTATATGCAGCGGCTCGCGTTGTAGCCAAATCAAAAAATCTTGAACTTGTGCAACTGAATTCTTTTGGCTGTGGGTTAGATGCGGTGACGACTGATCAAGTAGAAGAAATCATGGATCAATATGGAAAAATATATACGGTCTTGAAAATTGATGAAGGATCTAACTTAGGGGCTATTCGGATTCGTTTACGTTCATTAAAGGCAGCAGTCGGTGAACGGGAAAAAATGAATTTTGAACCAAAATTGCAGCAAGAAGAACCTGAAAAAATTGTTTTTACAAAAGAAATGAAAAATACTCATACCTTGCTTTTACCAATGCTAAGCCCAATTCACCAATCTGGCTTAGTCGATGTGGCATTGCAAGCATCGGGCTATAACGTTGTTTGTTTACCGGCTGATGATCGAGAAGCTGTAAATGTAGGACTGAAATACGTTAATAATGATGCCTGTTATCCAGCAATCATTTCAATTGGACAATTGGTTGAAGCTTTGGAAAGCGGCGAATATGATCTAGATCATGTGAGTGTAATGATGACGCAAACAGGCGGTGGATGTCGTGCAACAAACTATATTCCGTTACTTAGAAAAGCTTTGAATGATGCAGGATTCCCGCAGGTTCCAGTAGTTTCAGTTTCAATGGGAAATAAAGGAGTCGAATCTAATCCAGGCTTCAAATTTACTTTACCGATGTTAAAACGAGTAGCTATTGCCTTTTTATATGGTGATTTGTTTGAACGAGTGGTCTACAGAACACGTCCATATGAAGTAGAAAAAGGGATGATTGACTCACTCCATGAAAAATGGTTAAAGCAAATTGAAAAAAATGTCCGAAATGGTTCGTTGACACTATTTAATCGGAACATGAAAAAAATCATCAAAGAATTTGATGAAGTCCCATTAAGAGACATCAAAAAACCAAAAGTTGGGGTCGTTGGCGAAATTTTAGTGAAATATTCACCAACTGCCAATAACGACATTGTTCGTTTGTTGGAAGAAGAAGGCGCCGAAGCCGTTGTTCCAGATATAGTTGGGTTTATGAATTACTCTCTATATAATCAAATTTGGAAATATGAGAATATGGGAATGTCTAAAAAAAGTAAGAACCTTGCGCAGTTTGCCATTCGGATGATTGAATATGTTGAAAAACCAATGGATAAGGCATTAAGAAATTCAAACCGTTTTGAAGGACTTAGTTCTATTCATGAATTAGCAGAAGATGCAGGGAAAATACTTTCAATTGGAAATCATACGGGTGAAGGTTGGTTTTTAACAGGAGAAATGATTGAGTTATTGAAATCAGATGTGAATAATATTGTCTGTATGCAGCCATTTGGCTGTTTACCAAACCATGTTGTAGGAAAAGGTGTGACGAAAGAATTGCGCCGTCAATATCCTAAAGCCAATATAGCACCAATCGATTATGATCCAGGCGTTTCATTAGTGAACCAATTAAACCGAATTCGTTTGATGATGGCTACGGCTCATAAAATGATGGAGGAAGAAAAAATTCGTTCCTAGAAACAGAGATTTGAATAGAAGTGTTCATTTACGAGCTTTCAGATTTTAGTAATTGCTTCTGTTCCCACCGTTTATTTGGATTTCATGAGGCTGTGATATAACTCGTAGAGTCATGTCGCAGCCTCTATTTTTATAGTGCGGATTCTTGCTTCAACAAAAAAAGGGGTAAAAGTCACTTTTGATGACGAAGCATACCAAATAGAGGTTGTGAACGTTTCCTTTGTTTGGATTTGGAACTTTTAGTTGTTTATGAGGTATATACCAGTTATAATGAAAGAGAATAAAAAGGAGGAAGTAAGATGGTGTCAAGTTTGCCAGTGTATATTCAAATCCACGATAAAATTAAAGAAGATATTGAACATGGTGTTTGGAAGATCGGTGACAGACTTCCTTCAGAACGTGAGTTGTCTATTCATTTTAATGTTAGCCGAATGACATTGAGACAAGCGATTCAAACGCTAGCTGATGAGGGAATTTTAGAACGTAAGGTCGGATCAGGGACCTATGTTGCCCGCAAAAAAGTACAAGAAAAAATGACGGGAACGACTAGTTTTACTGATATCATGCTTTCTCAAAATCGAGTCCCTTCCAGTCGGACAGTTTCTTATTATGTAGCCAAACCAAGCTCCAGTGAAATGGAAAAGTTAAATCTGAAAGAAAATGAACAAATCGTACGTATGGAGCGGGTTCGTTTTGCAGATGATTTACCAATTTGTTTCGAAGTTGCCAGTGTTCCGTACTCTTTAGTCGATCAGTACAGCAAAACTGAGATCACAAATTCTTTTTATAAAACATTAGAAGAAAAAGGCGGCAATAAAATCGGACATGCCAATCAAACAATTTCAGCGATGCTAGCATCTGAACAGATTGCAGATTATTTGAAAATCAAGCGAGGAGATGCCATTCTTCGTCTTCGTCAGATTTCTTATTTTGAAAATGGAACGCCCTTTGAATATGTGCGAACACAATATGTGGGGAACCGCTTCGAATTTTATTTAGAAAAATAGAAAAACGAGGTTGGGACAGAAGTGTTTAATCCCGAGAAATAAGAAGGAATTCACGAAAATTGTTCTTCAAATTTTTGTGAATTTCAGCTTATTTCCGAAGGGATTGCTTCTGCTCCCACCGTTTATCCGGATTCCATGTGGGTGGGATATGACTCGAAGAGTTATGTCCCACTCACGTTTTATTTATATAATAAAACTTATTATTTGGTTAAATCAATTTTCTCATTTATCCAGTAAATCAAAATACCGCCAATGGTCATGGATAACAATTCGCCAAGGGCAACAGTCAGCCACGTGTAAAAAAACGGCAAGTGGTAAAAATAAGTCAACTGTCCAGCGACAGTAAACATAGAAAACGAACAAAGAATGGCTGTCAGCACCATTTTTTTGATTTGGTTTTTTAAGCGTTTAGTGACATAGTAAGAAAAAAGTAAAATCAGACATGTTGACACACTGCCAATGATAACATCAACTAAGCCTAAAGGTGAGGCGAAATTTGAAATAGCTACCCCTAAAGTTACTGCTACAATATAACGTTTGTTAAAAAGTGGTAAGTAATTAAACATCTCCGAAAATCTAAGCTGGATAGCACCAAAACTAAAGGGTGCTAAAAAAATAGTGACAATGACATAGAGTGCCATAATCAAAGCCATCTTTGTCAAGGTGACGACAGACCATGATTGGGTCTGTGAGTTAGGATTATTCATTTGTATTCTCCTTTGTAAAACAGATTCTCTGTTTTAGTAATAACTATGACCAAAGGACGTGACAAGAAACTGCCAACTGAAGTGTCATAGTGTGAATTGCTCCACTGAGGTTCATGTTACCGAAGATTCCATCGTTTGTAAAGGAAGATGAAAGATTTTAAACAACGTTATTTTTCTAACCAACCACCATCAATAGTCATCACCGTTCCATGAATATAGTCTGCATGCTCGCTTGCTAAAAAAAGAGTTAATGAAGCAACTTCTTCGGGTTTGGCCCAACGACCAGCAGGTGTTTCAGCAGCAACCCATTCTGCAATCTTGCCATCACCAGCAAAATCAGCTGCATTCATCGGTGTTTGAATCGCACCAGGAGCAATTGCATTTGCTCGGATGCCTTGTTTGATATAGTCATGATCCAATTGTTTCGTATAACCAATGATTGCATGTTTTGAAGCTGTATAAGCTGCCCCACCACCGCCCGCAACCATTCCCGCAATTGACGCCATGTTGATGATAACACCGTGGCTTTGTTTCAGCATTTGCGGTAGCACTTGATTGGTGACTAAAAAAGTGCCCTTTAAGTTCACTGACAAAACACGATCCCACATGTCTTCCGTTGTATCTAAAGTTGGTGTATAGTTATCTAAAATACCAGCCGTATTTAATAAAATATGGATGGTGCCGAATGCTTTATTTGCCTTTGTTACTGCTAAAATAATCTCACTCTTTTCCGTAACATCACCAATATGAGCTAAAAACTGTCCAGTTAAATCCTTGGTTTTATCTGTTGTTTTTGCTAAGCCTTCTGAATCAAGGTCCATGCCTAATACATTAGCTCCTTGAGTTGCAAAAGCAATGGCTTGAGCTTGTCCGATACCAGAAGCCGCTCCTGTGATAAAAACTGTTTTTCCCTCATATTCATCAAAATGCATAACTACTCCTCTTTTCTTGATACGATAAGAAAAATGTGTGGGACAAAAGTAAAAAGCACTTTTGTTTCACACACTAACTACAAATAAACGGTGGAAACAGAAGGAACCTCTTCGGAAATAAGAGATTACTTCTGTCTTCTACATCTCTAATCTGCGCTGACGATTTTCCAGTCTTGTGCTAGTACATCACAAGGTGTTGGTGAAAACATACTATAACCTTCATCGGAAGTCTTGATCAAAAAATAAGGTGTAACTTTTAGAAACTCACCATCTGAGGTTCCAATTTCATCTCTTAATTCAATGTACAATTCAAAACCGCTCCAACCTGTTCTTACAGCTTTAGCGCCTTTTTTAATCTGAGGTAATACTTCTTCAAATGTCATCTGTTTGCTCCTTTTTAGTAATAGGTAGTTCATGATAAGAACATTCGCCTTTTTCGAAGGTAACTTGACCGTGTAATTGTTCGACGATTTCTGACATAAATTGCTCGGTTTTTGTCTCATCAACAAGGCAAATGACTTCAACATGTTCTCCGTAGATAGTGTCTTTTAGTGTATAGGGATTGTTTTCCATAAAATTTTGAACATTTCCTAAGTTTGGATAACTAATAGTTAAACGAATTTCCTGCTGCAACTTTCCTTGAACTAAACCAATCTCTCCTAATGCATGAGAAACGGCATGGCTATATGCCCGAATTAAACCGCCAGCGCCTAATTTAGTCCCGCCAAAGTACCTAGTAACAACTGCCGCAACATTGATCAGTTCCTGTTTTTTTAAGACTTCTAACATAGGAACACCCGCTGTTCCACTAGGCTCACCATCATCACTGCTGCGTTGGATATTACTTTTTTCACCAATTACAAACGCACTGCAATTATGATTTGCTTTCCAATGTTCTTTCTTCGTTTGCGCAATAAATTCTTTTGCCTCTTCTTCTGAATAGACACGTTTGAGAAAGCAAATAAACCGTGATTTTTTTATCTCAATTTCACTTTCTCCATCCGAGCGAATGGTAAAATAACTTTCAAGCATTTTCTCATTCCTTTTCTAGATAATGTATTAAGTATAAAAAAAATATGAAAGAGAAGCAACTGTTCATATTAAATCTACAGAAATAAAGGACCTTCGTTTGCTTCTTTAAGCTTTTATGAGATAATGATTAAAAGGATTAACCGCTTTACAGATATAACAAACAACGCATATCTTGATGGATATCGGACAACGGTCCCAAGAAAGAAAAAGGAGTGCCACTACCCTTGGAGCGAAGCGAGGTAGGAGTAGCGGACATCGGACCATAAAAAAGAAAAAGGAGTGCCACTACCCTTGGAGCGAAGCGAGGTAGGAGTAGCGAACATCGGACCATAAAAAGAAAAAGGAGTGCCATTACCCTTGGAGCGAAGCGAGGTAGGAGTAACGGACATCGGACCATAAAAGGAAAAAGGAGTGACGAATTTGGCAAAGGAGCGTCAAAAAAAATATGATAGCGTTACCCATTATTTAACGACCAATGGTGGTTCACAAGTAACTTTGACTTTTACTCAATTTGACGAGTTGCTCTTTCCTCATTCTGGACTTCCCAAAACGGCACGAACAGACATCGATTGGTGGGCCAATGACCATAAACATCCAGAAAAAGGTGCATATGGGTGGTTGAATGCTGGCTATCAAGTTGCACAAGTAAATATAAAAAAAGAATATGTAGTATTCAATAAATTACTAAAATCAAACTGGCTTTTTTGACATAAACTAAAAGTAGGAAGCGTTGACAAAAGTCTGTTTTCTACTATAATAAGTTTAAATAGCAAGAAAAATAGGTTATGTTATTGATAAGATGAAGGAGATGGATGAAATGGCTAAAAAAACAATTATGCTTGTATGTTCAGCCGGGATGAGTACAAGTTTACTAGTAACAAAAATGCAAAAAGCAGCAGATGCTCAAGGATTAGATACAGATATTTTTGCGGTGTCAGCCTCAGATGCGGACAACAATTTAGAGAGTAAACCTGTGGATGTATTATTATTAGGCCCACAAGTACGCTTTATGAAAGGCGATTTTGAGAAACGCCTAGAACCAAAAGGAATTCCGTTGGAAGTAATAAATATGGCTGATTACGGCATGATGAACGGTGAAAAGGTACTACAGCAAGCATTGAATTTAATTGGAGATAAATAAAAAATAAAAATAGAGAGTGCGAGGCAAAGTTTTTTACTTTTCCTTCGCACTCTCTATTTTTATTAAAGGAAGATCCCTTCATAATTATTCCAAAACATAAAAAATATCCCATAGAAAATGCGTAGTTTAATATTGGAGGGGAAAAATGGAAGAATTATGGGGAAGAAAAGTTTTAAAAAACGAGCTCAATACGAGTGACACAATAGAAGAATATGCTCAAAAATTACCAACAATGAAAGAATTTAATGAAAAAGAATTACAATGTTTACGCTGTGGTCAGATTCAAAATAAACAAGCCGTCCAACTCGTTACAGAATGTTATTTTTGTCCTGGGTGTATTCAGCTAGGTCGAGTAGATACAAGTCAAGATTTTTATCATTTACCTGAACCAAAACCAATTAAAAGAACAGTTCATTTTGCTTGGAAAGGAACACTTACCAAAGGGCAGCAAGAGGTATCAGATCAGTTATTGGACTCTGTTAAAAAGAATGAGTCCAGAATGGTTTGGGCTGTGACGGGTGCTGGGAAGACTGAAATGCTGTTTAAAATGATCCATTATTCGTTGGAGTCTGGTTATCGAGTAGGTATTGCCTCACCAAGAGTGGATGTTTGTCTGGAACTTTTTCCTAGAATACAAGCAGTTTTTCCAGACGAAACGATGATCCTTCTTCATGGCAAGATGGAAGAATCATATCGTTATACTAAATTATTAGTATGTACAACGCATCAATTACTACGTTTTTATCAAGCATTCGATGTGCTGATTATTGATGAAGTAGACGCTTTTCCATTCGTTAATAATCCATTGCTACAATATGGTGTGCAGCAAGCAATCAAGAAAAATAGTTCACTTATTTATTTAACGGCAACACCAACGAAAGAACTAACAAAAAAAACAGCACAAAATGAACTACAAACAAGTATATTACCCGCTCGCTATCATCGAAGAGTCTTGCCGGTGCCTAAAATAAAATGGTGTCATCGATGGCATCAGAAAATCAAACAAGGGAAAATCCCAAAACAATTAGTAGTAAAAATTCAATCGCTAGTCTGTAAAAATGATGTGTTGATTTTTTGTCCGAGTATTACAATGATGGAACAGTTAAAAGAAGTCGTAGAAAAGCAATTTCCCAACGTCCCATTGGCGTATGTTCATTCTCAAGATCCAGATCGTTTAGAAAAAGTGGTAAAAATGAGAAATAAAGAATATCGAATTCTTATGACATCCACTATATTAGAACGTGGTGTAACATTTGATGGTGTTTCGGTAATTGTTTTTGGGGCGAATCACACAGTATTTGCTACTTCAGCACTTGTACAAATTGCCGGACGAGTGGATAGAAGAAAGGAATACACAGCAGGTGAGGTTTGGTTTTTGCACGATGGCTGTACAAAAACCATGAAAGAAGCAATTATACAAATAAAAAAAATGAATGCTTTAGGCAAAGAAAGAGGATTGATCGATGAGATGTAATTACTGTAGTCAAACGATCAGTAGAAATTTAACAATCGAAGAAATTTTTATACCTAAAAAAATTTTATCGGAACAATTATGTTCGCGTTGTGAAAAAGAATTTCAGTACTTATCAAAAAAAGGCACCTGTTTTGGCTGTCAACGCCAATCAAAAAATAAGTATTGCAGAGATTGCTTAAAATGGCAGCAGCAGTATCCAAAGTATGATTTTCATCACGAAGCACTTTTTGTATATAACGAAGCGATGCAAGCATGGTTTGAAGAATATAAATTTAAAGGGAATTATACGCTTAGGCATAGTTTTGTCCCTGTTTTACAGACGTATTTTAAACTGAAGAAGAACTTTCTTGTGATACCAATGCCGATTTCAAAAGAACGGTTGAGTGTTAGAGGATTCAATCAAGTTGAAGGATTACTTGAAGCAGCGAGAATTCCATATCAACCATACTTAACACGCTTCGCTGATGGGGTCTCTCAAGTACAAAAAACAAGAAAAGAACGACTGACTTTAAAACAACCCTTTAAACTGACAGAAAAAGGACAAGCTGCGATCACAAATTCAGACATTCTTTTAGTGGATGATATCTATACAACAGGACGTACGATATTCCATGCTGCTGAAATTATTTTGGAAAATAACCCTTCAAAACTGTATACGTTTTCCATCGCGAGATAAAAGAAAAACTAAATTGAAAAATCGACCGCAATTCTGTTGGCAAAAGGCAGATGTTTCGTTATAATAGAATTAAGAAGAAGGATAACAGAGTGGTCCTTTTATTCCTTCTTTAGTGGCAGATGAAAGGGGTAATTGTTATGTTTAGATATAATGTGCGTGGAGAAAACATCGAAGTTACTGAAGCTATCCGAGACTATGTAGAGAAAAAAGTCGGCAAATTAGAACGTTATTTCAGTGATTCACCTGAAGCAACAGTTCACGTGAACTTAAAAGTTTATACTGAAAAAACAGCAAAAGTCGAGGTTACAATTCCTCTACCTTATTTAGTTTTACGTGCTGAAGAAACATCACCTGATTTATATGCAAGTGTTGATTTAGTTGTAGATAAATTAGAACGACAAATCCGCAAATTCAAAACAAAAATTAACCGTAAATCTCGCGAAACTGGGATGAACACTGCTAAAGCAGCTATTTTCTTAAATGGTGAAGAAACACCAGATGAAACGCCAGAATTAGACATTGTTCGTACAAAACGCCTTTCTTTAAAACCAATGGATAGTGAAGAAGCGGTATTACAAATGAACATGTTAGGACATAACTTCTTTATCTTTGAAGATTCAGAAACAAATGGTACAAGTATTGTTTACCGTCGTAAAGATGGCAAATATGGATTGATCGAAACTGACTAACAAAAAAACAGGTTGAATAATAGCCCTCAGTTAACTGAATAAAAACTTAATTTCTTTATTACTAACTGAAATCAATAGGTTTTTCAGAAAATATTATTGAGGGCTATTTTTCTTCTATTTATTCGATTTTTAGAGACTGAAGCAGGACGGCACACGTTTTGTCGCAGTCTCTTTCCTTATTTTTAGTGCATATACATAAAAAAAGACATAATATATGATTAATATTAAGGGAAGTTATTTCCTTTCTTACCAACTAGTGATAAAATGGAAAGGATGATTGTGCATTTAGTGCAAAAAATAAATAGAGTTTACTGAAAGGAACACTTAAAAACATGGCGAATTTTTTAAAAAAGATAATTGAAAATGATAAAAAAGAATTAAAACGCTTGGATGGTATTGCTAACCAAGTAGAGACTCATGCTTCAGCTACTGCTGCATTGAGCGATGAAGAATTAAAAGCAAAAACAGATGAGTTCAAAGCTCGTTACCAAAAAGGCGAAACACTGGATCAGTTATTGCCAGAAGCTTTTGCGGTTGTACGTGAAGCAGCGAAACGTGTATTAGGATTATATCCGTATCATGTTCAATTGATGGGTGGTATCGTCTTACATGACGGAAATATTCCTGAAATGAGAACAGGTGAAGGTAAAACTTTGACAGCTACAATGCCAGTTTACTTAAATGCATTGACAGGCGAAGGGGTTCATGTAGTAACCGTTAATGAATACTTAGCAACTCGTGACTCAGATGAGATGGGTGAATTGTATAATTTCCTAGGTTTGACAGTTGGTTTGAACATCAACTCAAAGACTTCAGAAGAAAAACGTGATGCATATAATTGTGATATCACATACAGTACCAATAACGAATTAGGCTTTGACTATTTGCGTGATAATATGGTGGTTTACCGTAACCAAATGGTACAACGCCCGTTGAATTATGCAATCGTGGATGAGGTCGATTCAATTTTAATCGATGAAGCTCGTACACCGTTAATTATTTCTGGACAAGCAGAAAAATCAACAGCTCTTTATACACGTACAGATAATTTTGTTAAGCGTCTAAAAGAAGAAGAAGATTACAAAATCGATGTTCAATCTAAAACAATCAGCTTAACAGAAGCTGGTATTGAAAAAGCAGAAGAAAACTTTGGTTTAGAAAACCTTTATGATATTGAAAATACAGCGTTAACGCATCATATGGATCAAGCATTACGTGCGAATTTCATTATGCTTCGTGATATTGATTACGTTGTTCAAGAAGGCAAAGTCTTGATCGTTGACCAATTTACTGGTCGTATCATGGACGGTCGTCGTTATTCAGATGGTTTGCATCAAGCAATCGAAGCCAAAGAAGCTGTAGAGATCGAAGACGAAACAAAAACAATGGCGACAATCACATTCCAAAACTATTTCCGTATGTACAAAAAATTAGCTGGGATGACTGGTACTGCTAAAACGGAAGAAGAAGAATTCCGTGAAATCTATAATATTCAAGTTTTCCAAATTCCAACAAACCGTCCAATTATCCGTGATGACCGTGCTGATTTACTTTATCCAACACTACAAAGTAAATTTAAAGCAGTTGTTCAAGATATCAAAGAGCGTTACCATAACGGCCAACCAGTTTTAGTTGGTACTGTTGCTGTTGAAACTTCTGAATTATTATCAGAATTACTAAACAAAGAAAAAGTGCCACACGAAGTATTGAATGCGAAAAATCACTTTAAAGAAGCTGAAATTATCATGAATGCTGGACAAAAAGGTGCTGTTACGATTGCTACCAACATGGCTGGTCGTGGGACCGATATCAAGCTTGGTCTTGGTGTTATCGAACTTGGTGGTTTAGCTGTTATTGGTACTGAACGTCACGAATCACGCCGTATTGATAATCAGTTACGTGGACGTGCTGGTCGTCAAGGAGATCCTGGGGTTTCTCAATTCTATCTATCACTTGAAGATGACTTGATGAAACGATTTGGTTCAGAACGAATCAAAGCTTTCTTAGATCGCATGAACATTGAAGAATCAGATGCAGTGATCCAAAGTAAAATGTTAAGCAAACAAGTAGAATCTGCACAAAAACGTGTGGAAGGTAATAACTATGATACACGTAAAAATGTTTTACAATACGATGATGTAATGCGTGAACAGCGTGAGGTTATTTACGCGCAACGTCAAGAAGTGATCATGGAAGATACAGAGCTGACTGAAACATTATTGAACATGGTAAAACGTACGATTACTCGTGTTGTTGATAGCCATACACAATTAGAAAAAGAAAACTGGAACCTTGATGGCATCGTAGATTTCGCAGCTTCAACATTAGTACACGAAGATTCTATTACTAAGACTGATCTTGATGGAAAATCACCAGAAGAGATCAAAGAGTATTTAGTAAAACGTGCTCAAGAAGTTTATGATGTGAAAGTAGAACAATTAAACGGTCCAGAACAAATTCTAGAATTCCAAAAAGTAGTTATTCTACGTGTTGTAGATACAAAATGGACAGATCATATCGATGCAATGGATCAATTACGTCAATCTGTAGGTCTACGTGCTTACGGTCAAAATAATCCATTGGTTGAATATCAAACAGAAGGTTACAACATGTTTGAAGAAATGATCGGAGCAATTGAGTTTGAAGTCACTCGTTTATTTATGAAATCAGAAATTCGTCAAAACGTTCAACGTGAACAAGTAGCACAAGGGGAAGCAGTTCATCCA
This sequence comes from Candidatus Enterococcus ikei, assembly GCF_017316105.1. Classification (NCBI taxonomy): domain Bacteria; kingdom Bacillati; phylum Bacillota; class Bacilli; order Lactobacillales; family Enterococcaceae; genus Enterococcus; species Candidatus Enterococcus ikei. The sequence continues at coordinate 19,915 of NZ_JAFLWD010000010.1, read as the reverse complement.
ACTGATGAAGAAGAAGTCCAAAGCAACACAAGTGCTAAAAAGAAACCAATCCATGTTGATGAAAAAATAGGTCGTAATGATCCTTGCCCATGCGGCAGCGGTAAGAAATATAAAAATTGTCATGGTAAAGATATGTAATATTAACTAGGGTGAGGCGTTCGTCTCACCTTCGTTTATTTTGAAACAGAGTGATAAAACCGAAAGGAAGAAACTATCATGGAAAATGCTGAAATTCGAACTATTTTAGATGAAATGAATCAATCAATCACGAGCTTCAGGGGGTCTCTTTGACTTAGATCAGTTAGAAGAAGACATCGCAGAAGCTGAAAATAGAATGGCAGAGCCAGAGTTTTGGGATAATTCAGAAACCGCCCAGCAGTTAATCAATGAAACCAATGTTCATAAAGAAAAATTCCAACAATTCCATCAATTCGCTGATGAGTTGGAAGAATTAGAAATTATGAGTGAGATGCAGCTAGAAGAATTTGATCCAGATACACAAAGTGAATTAGAAGAACGGTTATTGGCATTAAAAGAAAAATTAAGTATCTATGAGCTTTCCTTATTATTGAACGAACCTTATGACAAAAATAATGTTATTATGGAGCTTCATCCAGGAGCTGGTGGTACGGAGTCACAGGATTGGGGCAGTATGTTGCTTCGAATGTATACTCGTTGGGCTGAAAGTCATGGCTTTCAAGTTGAGACTTTAGATTATCAATCTGGAGATGAAGCAGGCATCAAAAGTGTTACGCTTTTGATCAAAGGGTATAATGCGTATGGCTATTTGAAATCTGAAAAAGGCGTTCATCGCTTGGTTCGTATTTCACCTTTTGATTCAGCGAAACGCCGACACACTTCATTTTGTTCAGTTGACATTATGCCTGAATTAGATGAAAATGTTGAGATTGATATCAATACAGATGATTTAAAAGTTGATACGTATCGTGCCAGCGGAGCTGGAGGTCAACATATTAATAAAACAGAATCAGCTGTCCGAATCACTCATATTCCTACAGGCACAGTAGTTGCCAGCCAAGCACAACGTTCACAACTAAAAAACCGTGAACAAGCAATGGGCATGCTAAAAGCGAAACTTTATCAATTAGAAATGGATAAAAAAGCGCAAGAAGCAGCTTCACTACGCGGTGAACAACTAGAGATTGGCTGGGGTTCACAAATTCGTTCTTACGTTTTCCATCCATATTCAATGGTCAAAGATCATAGAACCAATTATGAAACTGGAAATGTACAGGCAGTAATGGATGGAGATTTAGATGGTTTTATTGATGCTTACTTAAAGCAGAAATTAAATTGATTAATTCACATAAATGAAACAAAATTGTAAACTGTTGAAAGAGCCTTGAAACAAAGTCATGTTATAATGATTGATAGTCTAGAAAACAGAGATGGAGAGAATACGCCATGATTGAAATGAAAGATGTAATGAAAAAATATTCGAATGGTACAACTGCGATTCGAAATATTTCAGTGGAAATAAAACAAGGTGAATTCGTTTATGTTGTTGGACCTTCCGGAGCCGGGAAATCGACATTTATTAAATTGATGTACCGTGAAGAAAAAGCAACAAAAGGACGCTTGAAAGTAGCTAGTCATGACTTAATGAAAATAAAAAATGCTGAAGTTCCTTATCTTAGAAGAGAAATCGGAATCGTCTTTCAGGATTACAAACTATTAACGAAAAAAACTGTTTATGAAAATGTCGCTTATGCGATGCAAGTTATTGGTCGTAAACCAAGAGACGTCAAGAAAAGAGTAATGGAAGTTCTTGATTTGGTTGGGTTAAAACACAAAGTGCGCGTTTTTCCAAGTGAATTATCTGGTGGGGAACAGCAACGTGTATCTATTGCACGTGCCATCGTAAATACACCGAAAGTGCTAATTGCTGATGAGCCGACTGGAAACCTTGACCCGGAAAACTCATGGGAAATCATGAAACTTTTAGACCGGATCAATGCGCAAGGAACAACGGTTGTAATGGCAACACACAACAGCACGATTGTAAACACGATCCGTCATCGCGTAATCGCCATCGAAAATGGCCGAATTATTCGAGACCAAGCGGAAGGAGACTATGGCTACGATGATTAGAACGTTCTTTTCTCACGTCCTAGAAAGTATCAAAAGTTTAAAACGTAATGGGTGGATGACGATTGCGTCTGCCAGTGCTGTTACGATTACTTTAGTCCTTGTTGGGATTTTTATGGCAGTAATTTTCAATGCAACAAAATTAGCAAAAGATATTGAAGAAAACGTAACAGTATCAGTTTTTGTGGACATCGGTACGACACCAGATGAAATGCAAAAACTTGAAAAAGAATTAAATAAAATCGATAATGTTGCAACAATCTCATATTCAAATAAAGATAAACAATTAAAGAAAATCCAAAACCAAATGGGTGAAGCGTGGAACTTATTCGAAGGTGACAGCAACCCATTGTATGATGTATATCTTGTAAGTGCAAAAGAACCATCAGATACAAAAAAAATCTCAGAAAAAGCAGCTAAGCTACCAAATGTATTTAAAGCAGATTACGGTGGCGTTTCTTCAGATAAGATTTTTAGTATTGCAAGCAAAGTAAGAACTTGGGGATTAGGCGCAGCACTTTTACTATTATTTGTGGCAGTCTTCTTGATTTCTAATACGATTCGTATCACGATTATTTCTCGTCAAAGAGAAATTCAAATCATGCGTTTGGTAGGTGCTAAAAATGGATATATTCGTTGGCCTTTCTTTATAGAAGGTGCTTGGATAGGTCTATTAGGAGCCGTTATCCCAATCTTAGTATTAACGTTTGGTTATCAAAAGTTCTACACGATGTTTAATCCACAGTTGTTAAGTTCAAATTATTCATTATTAAAACCTGAATCATTTATTTGGCAATTAGATTTATTGATGGTAGTCGTGGGTATGACGATTGGTTCTTTAGGTTCAATCATTTCAATGCGTCGTTTCTTAAAAATATAGTTAGAGTAAAGCAGACACTTATGTCTGCTTTTTCTTTACTTATTTTCATAAGTTCGTTATGCTTTAAAAGGGGATCAATGAATAAAGTGATTGGGGTGAATGAATGAAATTTTTATATGATAATTTATTTGTTATTATTTTTATTGCTAATATGCTATTATCGTTGATTATTGTTTTTAGAGAGCGAAAACAAACAGCCCAGACATGGTCTTGGCTACTTGTATTGATGTTTATTCCAGTTTTGGGATTTATACTGTATATTTTCTTAGGACGAGGCATATCAAAAGATAAAATTTTTGACATGAAGATGCAAGCAAAAATCGGAATGAATGCTGAAATAGAATTTGAGAAACAATCATTATTAAGAGGATTATTTCCGCATCCACCAACAGGAGAAGTGGATTCAAAGCAACTGATATACATGTTGACTGTATTTGAAAGTTCATTATATACAACAAATAACGAAATTCGTTTGTACACAGATGGTAGAGAAAAATTTGACGGCTTAATCAAAGATATTCGTCAAGCGAAAGATCATGTTCACATGGAGTATTACATTTACCGTGGAGATACATTAGGAAAAGAAATTCGTAAAGAATTGATCGACGCTGTTAAACGTGGTGTGAAAGTTCGTTTGCTTCTAGATGCGTGGGGATCGACTCAGGTAAATATGAAATTTTTTGAAGAGTTAAAAAAACTTGGCGGAGAAATCGCTTTTTTCTTTCCGTTGTTTGTCCCGTATTTGAATCCGCGAATCAATTATCGAAATCATCGGAAAATCGTTGTGATCGATGGGAAAATCGGTTACACTGGCGGTTTTAATGTAGGTGATGAATATTTAGGTGCAGTCAAGAAATTTGGCTATTGGCGTGATAACCATTTACGCATTCATGGTGAAGCTGTCTATAGTTTACAGAATCGTTTTTTAATGGACTGGAATTCTCAACATCGAGAAGAATTAAGCTATGAGAAGACTTTTTTTCCTCCAATTTATGCTGATGGGAAAAAAGCAGTTCAAGTTGTAACAAGTGGTCCAGATTCAGAACATGAACAAATCAAGATGACCTACTTAAAAATGATTTCGATTGCTAAAAAAGAAATCTTGATTCAAACACCGTACTATATTCCAGATGCTTCCATCCACGAAGCACTGAAATTAGCTTTATTATCAGGTGTCAAAGTTCGTATGCAAATACCAAACAAACCGGATCATATGTTGGTTTATTGGGCGACATATTCATTTTCAGCTGAACTGTTAGAATATGGCGCGATTATTGAGACATATGAGCATGGCTTTATTCATGCGAAAACAATGATCATTGATGGTGGAATCGTTTCAGTTGGTTCAGCAAATATCGATGTACGTTCTTTCCGTTTGGACTTTGAAGTCAATACGATTATTTATGATAAAGAATTTTCAGAAGAAGTAAGAGATGCTTTTTATGAAGATTCCAAAGTATCTGTACTTCTAACAGAAGAAAAATACCGTAATCGTGGTTTGCTCATCAAGCTGAAGGAAGGATTAGCTCGTCTAATTTCACCATTGTTATAATTGAGATAAGAAGATGTGGCAAAAGTATTTTTCCTTTTGTCACACTTTTTTTTTGCTTATTTCGTATTTTTTGAGCGAGAGTACTGTTATTTTATTATAAAAAAAATCCTGTTTTAGCAACTTATAATTTTCATCTTAAAAAGTTAATGTTAAAATGAATTGATTGAATTGAGTTTGGAGGATTAACAGATAAATGAAAAAGAAAATGCTATTATTTATTAGTCTAATTGGAATATTAACTATGTCAGGCTGTGCCAAGTGGATTGATCGAGGTGAATCGATCACAGCAGTAGGTTCATCCGCGTTACAACCTTTAGTGGAAACCGCAGCTGAAGAGTATCAAAATCAGAATCCTGGCCGTTTTATCAATGTTCAAGGAGGCGGAAGTGGTACAGGTTTAAGCCAAGTTCAGTCTGGTGCTGTTGACATCGGCAACTCAGATTTGTTTGCAGAGGAGAAAAAGGGGATCGATGCCTCTAAATTGACTGATCACAAAGTTGCTGTAGTAGGAGTCACGCCAATCGTAAACAAAAATATTGGAGTATCAGATATTTCATTAGAAAACCTTAGAAAAATATTTTTAGGTGAAATAACAAACTGGAAAGATGTTGGTGGTAAAGATATCCCTATCGTTATGTTAAATCGTGCAGCTGGAAGTGGTACGCGTGCAACTTTTGAACGATGGGTATTAGATGGTAAAACAGCAATTCAAGCACAAGAACAAGATTCTAGCGGGATGGTGCGTTCTATTGTTGCAGATACACCTGGAGCGATCAGTTATACAGCGTTCTCTTATGTTAATGATGAAGTAAATACTTTAAGTATTGATGGTGTAAAGCCAACGGACGAGAATGTTACAATCAATAAATGGACGGTTTGGTCATATGAACATATGTATACACTAGGCAAACCAAAACAATTGACTGAAGAATTCTTAGCCTTCATGTTATCAGATGATGTACAAGAAAAAATCATTGGACAACTAGGGTATATTCCAGTTTCCAAAATGGAAGTTGAACGAGATTGGCAAGGGAATCTTATCAAATAATCGACCTTTACACAAAATTTACAAACTTAACATAAGATTTACATGTTATTAAACGCAAATTTATGTTAAAAAGTTACACTGATTTTATTATGGAAAGTAATGAGTATGATACGCTTTTATTTTATCTAGCTTGACAGGCTAGCCTTTCGGAAAAAAGATAAAATATGAATGAGGCAAAAAGCACCTCAGTCATATTTTCCTATTTTTCAGTCAAGACTGAACGAGCCTGCTACGCTTTTATTTTATCTAGCTTGACAGGCTAGCCTTTCGGAAAAAAGATAAAATATGAATGAGGCAAAAAGCACCTCAGTCATATTTTCCTATTTTTCAGTCAAGGCTGAACGAGCCTGCTACGCTTTTAATTTAAGGAGGAATTTTCTTGGAAGATGTGCAGAAGAAATTGTTAACAAAATCAAAGCGCGCAAGAATGGAACAACGAGGGAAATTTATTAGTTTTCTTTGTATCGCTTTGATTGTTTTGGTTGTTTTATCGATCTTTTATTTTGTTGCAAGTAAAGGCTTAGCAACCTTTTTTACTAATAAAATTAAACTTTCTGATTTTTTATTCGGTACAAATTGGAATCCGAGTGAAACAGGAACGGATGGTAATCCTATGGTAGGAGCTTTGCCGATGATTGCAGGTTCTTTTATCGTAACGTTTTTATCTGCAATTATTGCAACGCCATTTGCGATTGGGGCTGCGGTCTTTATGACAGAGATTTCACCAAAAAAAGGATCAAAAATTTTACAGCCAGTTATTGAACTATTAGTTGGGATTCCTTCTGTAGTTTATGGATTTATTGGATTATCGGTGATCGTGCCGTTTATTCGTTCCATTTTTGGCGGTACAGGATTTGGGATTTTAGCTGGGACATTTGTACTATTTGTTATGATTTTACCAACGGTGACAACAATGACCGTTGATGCTTTAAAATCAGTTCCTCGTCATTATCGTGAAGCATCTCTTGCATTGGGAGCGACTCGCTGGCAAACAATTTACAAAGTCGTTTTAAGAGCAGCTGTTCCTGGAATTTTAACAGCAGTCGTTTTTGGGATGGCTCGTGCATTTGGAGAAGCCTTAGCGATTCAAATGGTTATCGGAAACGCAGCAATTATGCCTTCTAGCTTAACAACACCTGCATCAACATTAACAAGTATTTTGACTATGGGTATCGGAAATACGATCATGGGAACAGTAGAAAACAATGTACTTTGGTCACTTGCGTTGATTTTGCTGTTGATGTCGTTACTTTTCAATATCATTATTCGGATCATTGGTAGGAAAGGGGCCTTGAAATAATGAATGCAAAAAAAGCAGATAAATTTGCAACAGGTGTTCTATATGCGATCTCTGGTGTGATTGTTTTAATTTTGGCAGCTTTGCTACTTTATATCTTAGTTCGAGGAATCCCTCATATTTCTTGGGACTTTTTAACGAAACCTTCAAAAGCGTATCAAGCAGGCGGCGGTATCGGAATTCAATTATTTAACTCATTATATTTATTGTTGATCACGATGTTGATCAGTTTTCCTATTTCACTTGGAGCTGGGATTTATTTATCTGAATATGCCAAGAAAAACTGGATAACAGATGTGATTCGTACGTCAATTGAAATTTTAAGTTCATTACCTTCAGTGGTTGTTGGTTTGTTCGGTTTCTTGATTTTTGTTGTACAAATCGGTTATGGATTTTCGATCATTTCCGGTGCGTTGGCTTTGACCTTTTTCAATTTACCTTTATTGACTAGAAATGTTGAAGAGTCATTAAAAGCAGTTCACTATACACAGCGTGAGGCTGGGTTGTCGCTAGGTTTATCTCGTTGGGAAACGGTGACTAAAGTTGTTGTTCCTGAAGCGTTACCTGGAATTTTAACAGGTGTAATTTTGAGTTCTGGAAGAATTTTTGGTGAAGCAGCTGCATTGATTTATACTGCAGGACAAAGCGCACCAGCACTTGATTTCAGCAATTGGAATCCAATGAGTGTCTCAAGTCCAATCAGTATTTTCCGTCAAGCTGAAACATTAGCGGTCCATATTTGGAAAATCAATACAGAAGGCACAATGCCGGATGGAGCAGCTGTTTCTGCGGGTGCTTCTGCTGTTCTGATTTTAGTCGTTTTACTATTTAATTTCGGCGCACGCTTTATCGGAAACAGATTATATAAAAGAATGACATCAGCCTAATGTTAGGGGAATCAGAATGAAAGAATATAATTTAAATGACACAAATATTATTAAATTACCTGAGCCGATTGCTTTGCATACCGATGATCTACACGTTTGGTATGGCGATAATGAAGCAATCAAAGGTGTTGATTTAGAATTTGAAAAAAACAAAATCACCGCTTTGATTGGTCCTTCTGGCTGTGGTAAATCGACATATCTACGTTCATTAAATCGTATGAATGATGGAATTGCGAATACCAAAGTAACTGGAAATATCATGTATAAAGGCGTAAATGTCAATACAAAAGAGGTCGATGTTTATGAAATGCGTAAACGAATTGGCATGGTATTCCAACGTCCAAATCCGTTTAGTAAATCAATTTATGAAAATATCACATTTGCTTTAAAACAGCACGGCGAAAAAGATAAGAAAAAACTAGATGAAATTGTTGAAACCAGCTTAAAACAAGCTGCACTTTGGGATCAAGTCAAAGATAACTTAGATAAAAGTGCGTTAGCTTTATCTGGTGGTCAACAGCAGCGTTTATGTATTGCCCGAGCAATTGCGATGAAACCAGATATTTTACTTTTGGATGAACCGGCAAGTGCCTTAGATCCGATTTCAACTGGTAAAGTGGAAGAAACATTGGTGAATTTAAAAGATGATTACACAATTATTATCGTGACTCATAATATGCAACAAGCTGCCCGTATCAGTGATTATACTGCCTTTTTCTACTTGGGAAAAGTAATTGAGTACGATGAAACAAGAAAAATCTTTACACGACCAAAAATTCAAGCAACAGAAGACTATGTTTCTGGACATTTTGGTTAGGAGGGGCAAGATGACAAAAGAGATTATTTCATCAAAAGATTTACATTTATATTACGGTAAAAAAGAAGCCTTAAAAGGAATTGATTTGAGCATCAATCAAGGCGAAATCACTGCTATGATCGGACCTTCAGGCTGTGGTAAATCAACATACCTACGTTCATTGAATCGAATGAATGATTTGATTCCAGGTGTGACAATCACGGGAAGTGTGGTTTACAAAGGAAAAGATATTTATGGTCCTAAAACGGATATCGTCGATTTGCGTAAAGAAATCGGCATGGTTTTTCAACAGCCAAATCCTTTTCCATTTTCTGTCTATGAGAATGTGATTTATGGGTTACGTTTAAAAGGTGAAAAAAACAAACAAGTTTTAGATGAAGCGGTTGAAACAAGTTTAAAAGCGGCTGCTGTTTGGGACGATGTGAAAGATAAACTGCATAAAAGTGCATTGTCTTTATCTGGCGGACAACAACAACGTGTTTGTATAGCACGGGTTTTAGCTGTTGATCCTGAAATTATTTTATTAGATGAACCAACAAGTGCGCTAGACCCTGTTTCTAGTGGTAAAATCGAAAATATGCTGTTAACTTTAAAAGAAAAGTATACAATGATCATGGTGACTCATAATATGTCACAAGCGTCTCGTATTTCTGATAAAACAGCCTTCTTTTTACAAGGCGAGTTAATAGAATTTAATGATACAAAAAAGATATTCTTAAATCCAAAAGAAAAACAAACAGAAGATTATATTTCTGGAAAATTCGGTTAAACAATAAAGGGGGAAAAACAAATGTTGCGCAGCCAGTTTGAAGAAGAATTATTGAATTTGCATAATCAATTTTATGAAATGGGTATGATGGTCAGTAATGTAGTACATAAATCTGTACGTGCTTATATCAACCATGATAAAAAAATTGCTAACGAAGTAATTGATTATGATGTAGAAATCAACGATATGGAAGTAAAACTAGAAAAGAAAAGTTTTGAAATGATTGCTTTACAACAACCAGTAACAACTGATCTAAGAATGATCATTACAGTAATGAAAGCTAGTTCTGATTTAGAAAGAATGGCGGATCATGCTGTATCGATTGCTAAATCAACGATTCGCTTAAAAGGAGAAACAAGAATTCCTGAAATTGAAAAAGAAATTTCTGATATGTCTGATTATGTGAAGAAAATGGTTGATAATGTATTGATCGCATATGTAAAAACAGATCAAAAAGATGCTCGAATGATCGCTAAAATGGATACAAGAGTGAATGAATACTTTGATAGTATTTATAGCCATTCTATTAAAGCAATGCAGGCGAATCCAGAAACAGTTATCAGTGGAACGGATTATCTGCATGTAGCAACGTATTTAGAACGTATCGGTGACTATGTGACAAATATCTGTGAATGGATCGTTTATCTAGCAACAGGAAAAATTACAGAGTTAAATAGCAACCATGATGAATAAGTAGCAAAAAATACCCTTCGATAAGTTGTCGAGGGTATTTTTTCGTAAAAAAGTAAATTAGGAGATAATTTTCAGAAAAGAAATCATTTTGAACGAAATTTCATTATTGTATTTACATTATTTCATCCAAGATGTATTATACAATTATATTGGAAAGCGCTGACCATTATAATTATTTTGTTTGAGGTGAAAAATTTGGAAGAAGTGAATATTGAAGTTGGTAAAACAAATCAGCTAACGATTGCTGAACAAAGAAAAAGATGGTTTAAAGAATTTATGAAACCGTTCTTAGTTGTAGTAGTTATATACATAACGATGTATATGATTCGTAATAACTTTAAAGCAGCACAGCCACTATTGAAAAGTCAATTGGGGCTTACAACAACAGATCTTGGCTACATCGGTTTTGTTTTTTCGATTGTTTATGGATTTGGTAAATTTATTGTTGGTTATATTGTAGATGGTAAAAATACAAAGAAAATTTTGTCTATCTTATTGTTCTTATCTTCGATCACTGTTTTATGTTTGGGGCTATTATTTACGATGAACAATGTACCAATGGGTTGGATCGTTGTTTTGTGGTCTTTGAATGGATTATTCCAATGTGTAGGTGGGCCGAGTAGTGCTTCTGTTATCACACAATGGACCACAAGAAGCAATCGTGGGCGATATATCGGTTTATGGAATGCTTCTCACAATATCGGTGGTGGTTTTGCAGGGATTTTTGCAGTATGGTGTGCAACGACTTTCTTCAAAGGACAAGTAGCAGGAATGTTTATTATTCCAGCAATCGTTGCAGCAGTGGTTGCTGTAGTTACATTTTTTATTGGTAAAAACAGACCAGAAGATTTAGGCTGGAATTCAAGTGAAGAGATTTTTGGCGAACCAATTGAAGAAGCAAATGTGGATGCTGAAAACTTAACGAAATGGGAAATTTTTAAAAAGTATTTATTAACAAATCCATATATTTGGGTTTTATGTGTAGCAAACGTTTTTGTCTATATTGTCCGTATTGGGATAGATAATTGGGCGCCTTTATACGTTACAGAACATCTTAACTTTTCACAAGAAGCAGCTGCTCAAACAATTTTCTATTTTGAAATGGGTGCTTTAGTCGGGTGTTTAGCTTGGGGTTATATCTCAGATTTACTTAAAGGACGTCCCGCTTTAGTTGCTACAATCAGTACTATTTTATTGCCGATTGGCATTATTGGCTATCAACTTGGCACAACGGAACTTGTGATCAATGTGTCATTATTCATGTTAGGGATGATGATTTTTGGTCCACAATTATTGATCAACTTGTCTATGTTAGGATTTGTGCCGAAAAAAGCAACAGTTGTTTCAGGAGGATTATTAGGCGCTTTTGCTTATTTATTCGGTGATTCAATGGCTAAGATCTTATTAGCAAAAATTTCTGATCCATCTAAAAATGGGGTGAATTTCTTTGGTCACGTGCTACATGGTTGGAATGATACCTTTATTATTTTCTATATTTCAATTGTAATTATTGTAGTTCTCTTGGGAAGTGTAGCATTGGCAGAAGAAAAAAGAAGAAAAAAAGTAAACGCATAAAGGTGGAGTAAACAAATGAATGTACAAATTACGAATTTTAGAGATTTAGGCGGTATTAAAAATAAAGAAGGAAAAACGGTTAAACCAAAGAAATTATTACGTTCAGGCCATTTAGTTAATTTGGATAAAATAACACAAAAAACGTTGACCGACACATTTAATTTAACAAGAATCATTGATTTTAGACGTGAGTTTGAAATCAGTGAGTCACCAGATACACCGGTTGAAGATGTGGAATATGTCAATTTAGATTTGCTTGGGAAAATGAACGCTAAAAATTCGAGTTTAGCTGATTTTGCTAAATTAAAATCGATTGAAGCTGTCGATAAGCATATGTTGGGTGTTTATGAAGATCTGATCTTAAATCCAGGAGCACAAGAAGGTTTTACAGAATTTATGGACTATATCTTAGCAAATAAAAATGGTTCAACAATTTTCCATTGTTTTGCTGGAAAAGACCGTACAGGTTATGCTTCAGCCTTATTATTGTTATTGTTAGATGTGGAAAAAGAAGAGATTTATAAAGATTTCCTAGTGACAAATACAGAAAGAAAACAAGCCAATGATGAATTGGTTCAGCAGTTTAGAGAGCAAGGCTTTAGTGAAGAACAGTTAGAATCTTTAGCAACAGCGCTTTATGTGAAAGAAGATTATTTGGATCATGCATTCCATTTGATTGAGAAACATTTTGGCACGGCAGAAAATTATGCCGCTGAATGCTTGAACTTTGATAAAGAAAAACTTGAAGAATTTAGACGTATTTATTTAATTGACTAAGGAAGTGTCGTTTGTTTTCCTCATTTTTTCTTGCTATAATTAAGGAAAATAAAAAGAACGGATTATAAAAATGGATAAACAAAAACAACAACTTAGTATTGAGGCCGCTAGATTGTATTATCAATCTGGTCTTGGTCAACAAGAAATCGCCAAAAAATTAGACGTTTCCCGACCAACTATTTCTAGATTGCTGAATTATGCCAAGGAAAAAGGTTATGTGCAGATTACAATCTCTGACCCTTTTTCCGATCTGTTTGAACTTGAAAAAAAAATCAAAGAAAAATATGACTTATTAGAAGTGCACGTTGTGTTCTCTCCTGAAACAAATTATCAGGTGATCACAGAGTATCTTACCTCATATGCCGCTGAATATTTGGAAGAAACCATTAAAAATGGAGATATTCTGGGCGTTAGCTGGGGCACGACAATGTATGAAATTGCAAGGAAACTCGATCCTCAGGAAAGAGTAGGCGTGGAAATCGTTCAATTAAAGGGTGGAATCAGCCATTCTAATGTAAATACTTATGCTAACGAAACATTAACATTATTTGAAAAAGCTTTTCAGACTGTGGCCGTACAATTGCCGCTACCAGTTATTTTTGACAATGCAGAAGTGAAAAAAATGGTAGAACAAGACCGCCATATTCAAAAAATTATCACAAAAGGAAAACAAGCCAATATTGCGTTATTTACAGTGGGAACAGTTAGAGATGAAGCGTTATTATTTCGTTTGGGTTATTTTAGCGAGGAAGAACAGAAGCTCCTTAAAACACAAGCCGTCGGGGATATTTGTTCGCGCTTTTTTGACAGCAAAGGAGAAATTTGCAGTCAGAAGATCAATGAACGAACAATTGGTATTGAGTTATCTGAACTAAGAGAAAAGGAAAAGGCGATTTTAGTAGCTGGTGGCTCACGAAAGATTGAAGCAATCGATGGTGCTTTAGCAGGCAAGTATGCAAATGTGCTGATTATTGATCAAAGTGCTGCTGAAGGTTTACTGAAATTGTAAAACATACTGAGCTAAGTATAAATGGGAACGTAGTCATCAGCCGTTCCTATTTATTTTTGCATAAATTGAACATAATTTCATAGTTGTGTTTACAAATGTTCTGGTCGGGTGTATAATACAATTATCAAAACTAAAGGAGTGTAGTAATGGCTATTGCAAAAATGATTGACCATACAGCGTTAAAACCCGAAACAACAAAGGATATGATCGTAAAACTATGCCAAGAAGCAAAAAAATATCAGTTTGCTTCAGTTTGTGTGAATCCTTATTGGGTTAAGTTATCTAGTACTGAATTAGAAGGTACAGGTGTTGATGTTTGTACTGTGATTGGTTTTCCTTTAGGTGCAAATACATCTGAAACAAAAGCGTTTGAAACTAAGAATGCTATTGCTAATGGTGCAACTGAAGTTGACATGGTAATCAATGTAGGTGCATTAAAATCAGGCGATTTAGATACAGTTGAAGCGGATATTCGTGCAGTTGTTGAAGCATCAGGAAATGTTCTTGTAAAAGTAATTCTTGAAACATGTCTACTTACAAAAGAAGAAATTGTAACAGTTTCTGAATTATCAGTTAAAGCAGGCGCAGATTTTGTTAAAACATCAACAGGTTTTTCAACTGGTGGAGCAACAACAGAAGATATCGCCTTAATGAGAAAAACTGTAGGACCTAACATTGGTGTTAAAGCTTCTGGCGGCGTTAGAACAAAAGAAGAAGTACTAGCAATGGTCGTAGCAGGTGCATCAAGAGTTGGTGCAAGTGCAGGTGTTTCAATTGTTTCTGGCGAAACATCAGATCAAGGTAACGGTTACTAAAAAAAGAATAAAGTAAGCATTCTGCTTACTTTTACAAATGAATGTAAACGAGTTCAATTGGAGGAGAAGATGAAGTATTTAATTGGGTGTCTAGGTTTGTTATTTTTTATCGGAGTAGCATGGTTAACGAGTAATGATCGTAAAAAGGTTAAAATCAGGCCGATTATTGTTATGCTGATTTTGCAATTTATTTTAGGATTTGTACTGTTAAATACAAGTGTAGGTAATTTTGTTATAGAAGGAATTGCCAAAGGATTTGACAATTTATTACAATATGCTGCTGAAGGTGTAAATTTCGTTTTTGGAGGTTTGATCAATCCAGATGAAAGCTCATTCTTTATTGGTGTTTTGTTACCGATTGTTTTTATCTCAGCATTAATTGGAATTTTACAGTATTTTAAAATCCTTCCATTTATTGTGAAATACATTGGTCTTGCTTTAAGTAAAGTAAACGGCATGGGCAAGTTAGAATCTTACAATGCTGTGGCATCGGCTATTTTAGGACAGTCAGAAGTATTTATTTCTGTGAAAAAACAGCTGGGATTATTACCGAAACATCGCTTATATACCTTATGTGCTTCAGCAATGTCTACTGTATCGATGGCAATTATAGGTTCATACATGTTTTTACTAAAACCACAATACGTGGTAACTGCTATCGTTTTAAACTTATTTGGAGGATTTATCATCACATCAGTTATCAATCCATATGAAGTGACACCGGAAGAAGACGTTCTAGAAGTAAAAGATGAAAAAAAACAATCCTTTTTTGAAATGCTAGGAGAATACATCATGGACGGATTCCATGTGGCGATCACGGTTGCTGCAATGCTGATTGGTTTTGTAGCTGTTATTACGATGATCAACGCGATTTTTAAAGGAATTTTCGGAATTTCGTTCCAGGATATTATCGGATATTTAGTTGCACCATTTGCATTCTTGATGGGTGTACCAGCAAATGAAATAGTAGATGCTGGAAGTATCATGGCAACAAAACTAGTATCCAATGAGTTTGTTGCCATGACCAATTTAACTTCAAGTTCGATCGAATTCACTGGCAGAACGACAGCGATTATATCTGTTTTCTTAGTTTCTTTCGCAAACTTCTCTTCAATCGGCATTATCTCGGGCGCTGTTAAAAGTTTGAATGAAGAACAAGGAAATGTGGTTGCTCGCTTTGGGATAAAATTACTATTTGGGGCAACACTTGTTAGCTGTCTAACAGCAACGATCGTTGGACTACTTTATTAATCTCCAATTTTAATTGATGAGGTGAAAAGAAATGGAAAAATTTAAAAGAATACATGTTGTTGTGATGGATTCTGTAGGAATTGGTGAGGCGCCAGATGCAAATGCCTTTGACGACTTTGATGTAGATACATTAGGTCATATCGCCAGAGAAATGAATGGATTAGACTTGCCAAATATGGAAAGCTTAGGTTTATCCAACATTAAAGAAATTGATGGCGTAAAAAAAGTAGAGAAGCCTTTAGGTTACTATACAAAAATGCAGGAAACTTCTGCTGGTAAAGATACAATGACAGGTCATTGGGAAATTATGGGTTTATACATAGATAAACCTTTCCGTGTTTTCCCAGATGGATTTCCTGATGAATTGTTAGAAAAAATCAAATCATTTTCTGGAAGAGAAATCATTGGCAACAAAGCAGCAAGCGGAACAGAAATTCTTGAAGAGCTAGGCGAAGAGCAACTTAAAACAGGGGCGCTGATTGTTTATACTTCTGCTGATTCTGTTTTACAGATTGCAGCTAATGAAGAAATCATTCCTCTAGAAGAATTATACCGCATTTGTGAATATGCGCGAGAAATCACTAGAGATGAGCCATACATGTTAGGTCGTATTATTGCTAGACCATTTGTAGGATCATCAAAAGAAACTTTTAAGCGTACAGCTAACCGTCATGATTATGCGTTAAAACCTTTTGATAAAACAGTGATGGATACATTAAAAGACAACGGCTTAGATTCAATTGCTTTAGGAAAAATATCTGATATTTTTGATGGTGAAGGCGTAACTGAAAGTATTCGCACCGTTTCAAATATGGATGGTATGGATAAATTTATCGAATTACTCGACAAAGAATTCTGTGGCATGAGCTTTTTAAATTTAGTTGATTTTGATGCTGTATTTGGGCACCGGAGAGATCCTTTAGGCTATGGACAAGCACTACAAGAATTTGATCAACGTTTACCAGAAGTCTTTGCTAAATTAAAAGAAGACGATTTATTGATCATTACAGCGGATCATGGAAATGATCCTACGTACAAGGGAACAGATCACACTAGGGAGTATGTACCGTTATTGGTTTACTCTAAGCGTTTCACAGATGGTTGTGAATTAAACGTAAGAGAAACATTTTCTGATATTGGTGCAACAGTTGCGGATAACTTTAATGTAAATATGCCAGATTATGGTACCAGCTTCTTAGGCGATTTAAAATAAAAAAAGGAATGGTGAAAAAAATGAGAATGGTCGATGTTATTGAAAAAAAGCGTAACGGATTTGAATTAACAAAAGAAGAAATTCAATTTTTTATCGATGGCTATACAGCAGGAACAATTCCTGATTATCAAGCAAGCGCATTATTGATGGCTATTTATTTCCAAGATATGACAGATGAAGAGCGCGCAAACTTAACACTTGCAATGGTTGATTCTGGTGACGTCATTGACCTATCTGGAATTGAAGGCGTAAAAGTTGATAAACATTCTACCGGCGGTGTAGGTGATACAACAACATTAGTGTTGGCACCACTTATCGCAGCATTAGATATTCCATTTGCTAAAATGTCTGGCCGTGGTTTAGGTCATACTGGTGGTACATTAGATAAATTAGAATCATTTGACGGTTTCCATATTGAAATCAGTGACGAAGAATTTATCAATATCGTCAATAAAGATAAAATTGCTGTTATTGGTCAGTCAGGTAACTTAACACCCGCTGACAAAAAAATCTATGCTTTACGGGATGTAACAGGAACAGTAAGTTCTATTCCATTAATTGCCGGATCAATTATGAGCAAGAAAATTGCTGCGGGTGCCGATGCAATTGTTTTAGATGTTAAAACAGGTGCTGGTGCGTTCATGAAAACCGAAGAAGATGCTGAAAAATTAGCAGAAGCAATGGTTCGCATTGGAAACTTAGTTGGCAGAAAAACAATGGCTATCATTTCTGATATGTCTCAACCTTTAGGTGCTGCAATTGGGAACTCTTTAGAAATCAAAGAAGCAATCGATACGTTGAAAGGCAATGGACCAGAAGATTTAACTGAGTTAGTATTAACTTTAGGTAGTCAAATGGTTGTTTTAGCTGGCAAAACAGATTCTCTAGATGAAGCACGTCAAATGCTTCTTGGAGTCATCGAAGATGGTTCAGCTTTAGATAAATTTGCTGTATTCGTTAAAAACCAAGGTGGTAATCCTGAATGGGTGAAAAATCCTGACTTATTGCCTCAAGCTGAGTATACTTTTGAAGTAACTGCAGATAAAGACGGTGTTGTATCTGAAATCACAGCGGATGCTATTGGGGTTGCCGCAATGAAATTAGGTGCTGGCCGAGCAACAAAAGAAGATGAAATTGATTTAGCTGTTGGTTTAGTATTAAATAAAAAAATTGGCGACAATGTTAAAGTTGGAGATTCTCTTGTAACGATTCATGCAAACAAAACAGATGTTTCTGAAGTCGAAGCGATGATCAAAGAGAATATACAAATCGGTAATACAGGACAAGCACCTAAATTGATTTACAAACAAATCTCATAAAAACAATTAATAATATAGAAGCTTTCAGAATTATTGATCGCTTAGCCTACTATATTGAAAGAAGAAGATAAAACTCAACCAGAGATATCTTCTTCTTTTTTTGTACTTAGGGAACTATTTTTGATACTGTACGGAAGTACAAGATAAAATTCATTCTTAAGTCCTATGACAAACATCAAAAAAGAAGGCATAATAGGTACATAAGGAAAACACCCTCGGGTGAAAAATTTGCTAAGGAGGCAATTTCCATGAAAGAAAGAGAAAGAGTATTAGACTTAGTTAAAAAAGGTATCCTATCTTCAGAGGAAGCTTTAGTATTATTAGAAAATATGGCGACAGAAAAAGATGAAAAACAAATCAAAAAAGCTGCCGACCAAGTAAACGTAACAAATCCAACTGTTGACACAAAAGAAAATGATAAAGTCGTAGATTTATTGAATAAGTTAGAAAATCAAAAAGCTGAAGACTTCGTCGAACCTGAGATTTCTGATGAAGAAGTAAAAGCAAAAGAAGCACAAGATCATGAACGTTTAGAAAAGATTCTTGATGACTTGGCAACACAAGCCAATCGTACTTCGGTTGAATTAGACGAAGTCAACGCTGAAATTGCTGGTGTTAAAGAGGAAATCAAAGAAGCACAAGAAAAATTGATGGAATTAAACACTAAAGAAGAATTAAGTGAGTTAACAGAAGAAGATTTAGCAACAAGATCTTCATTAGAAACAGAAATCAAGTCTTTAGAAGATTCTTTAGATGAAAGAAATCAAGAAAAAATCGCTTTGGAAGCAGAATTAAAAAATATTCGTAAAGAACAATGGTCTGGCACCAAAGATCGTGTTGCTTCAAAATTTGATATTCCTGATGATTGGAAAGATCAAGCGACAGATACAATCAATCAAGTCGGAGAAAAAATGAGTGAAGCAGGTTCTCAATTAGGTTCATTCCTTAAGAAGACCTTTAACACATTTTCAGAAACAATGAATGATAACATGGAATGGAAAGATGTTAGCTTCAAAGTTCCAGGTGTGGCTACAACAAAATTCGAACATGAATTTAATTATCCAGCACCACTTGCAAGTTTAATTGATGTCAAAGTAGCAAATGGAAATATCGTGTTCAAAACATGGGATCAGCCAGATGTTAAAGTAGAAGGAAAAATCAAACTTTATGGTAAAATGGACGCTGAAACCCCACTGGAAGCTTTCTTGGAAAGAAGCCAAATCGATGTGGATGATGAAGTGATCTCATTCCAAATTCCGAACAAACGTGTTCGTGCAGACCTAATTTTCTACTTACCTGAACGTACATTTGATCATGTGTCAATTAAGTTATTAAACGGAAATGTATCCGTCGAAACACTAAAAGCAAAAGATGTGTACACTAAATCAACAAACGGATCAATCACCTTTAATAAAATCGATGCAACAATGCTTGAGATCGAAGGTGTGAATGGTGATATCAAAGTCTTGGATGGTGACATCTTAGACAATATCATTGAAACGGTTAATGGTACTGTAATGATTGCTGCAACACCACAAACAATCGGTGTTTCATTGATTAATGGGGATGTCCGTATTACAGCGAAAGAAAAAACACTACGTAAAGTAGAAGCAAGTTCGGTTAACGGAAATGTGAAAATCGCATTACCAAATGAATTAGGTGTCGAAGGTACAGTAAAAACAAGCTTAGGCAGTATCAATAGCCGTTTAAGTGATTACGAAGTTATTCGTGAAAAGAAAGAAAGAACCAATCAATTACTACAATTCAGACGTTTGAATGATGATGATATGGCTCAAATCAATGCTTCTACAACAACAGGAAACATTTATTTAAAAGACACAGATAAATAAATGTGTAGAACAGTGAAGGTTTAAAAGTGTTAAATCCTCTGATCAAAAGTTAAG
>NZ_JAFLWD010000001.1:0-96604 GCF_017316105.1 Candidatus Enterococcus ikei | reverse complement strand
AGTCCCGTCCAGACCGTTATCATTATAATTATTTGGCGCAGTAGCTCAGTTGGTAGAGCAACGGATTGAAGCTCCGTGTGTCGGCAGTTCGATTCTGTCTTGCGCCATTTGAAAGAAGAAACATGCGGGTGTAGTTTAGTGGTAAAACCACAGCCTTCCAAGCTGTTGTCGCGAGTTCGATTCTCGTCACCCGCTTTTTTTCTTTAAGGGCCTATAGCTCAGCTGGTTAGAGCGCACGCCTGATAAGCGTGAGGTCGATGGTTCGAGTCCATTTAGGCCCATAATTTTAAAAGGCCCGTTGGTCAAGCGGTTAAGACACCGCCCTTTCACGGCGGTATCACGGGTTCGATTCCCGTACGGGTCATGACTGTTAAACATTTAGCTTTTAAGCTGAATGTTTTTTTATTTGTAGAATCTTTTATGAAAACGTTGACATTATATTGGTAATAGGGTATTCTATGCTTGTACACAACAAGTAAATAGATGGATAGTGATTGTTTAAATACAAGCTAAACCTAATTTTTCCAAAGAGGAGGAGTATCTTCTTTTTTGGAAAGGTTGGGTTTTTCTTTTTTACAATCCAAGGAGTAATGTGGGAAGAGAAGAAGGGAGTGAAAAAATGATTATTCAAAAAATTTTGAATAATAATGTTGTGATTACGTTGGATGTGAATGAACAGGAACAAATTGTGATGGGACGTGGTATTGCCTTTAAAAGAAAAATTGGGGATTTTATTGCAGAAGATCAAGTTGATCAAGTATTTCGTTTGGCAAATCAGGATACTTCTTTGAAGTTTCAAGAATTGCTAGGAGAATTACCTTTGGAAGTAATGCAATTATCTGATGAAATCATCAAGTATGCCAAAACCAAATTAGGTAGAAAGTTGAATGATACGATATTTATTTCATTAACTGATCATCTCCACACTGCTTTAGAGCGAATAAGGCAGGGAATCGAAGTAAAGAACTTTTTATTATGGGATATTAAGCGTTTTTTTTCAGATGAATATTTTATTGGCAATAAAGCTTTGGAAATGGTGAAAGAAAAATTCGATGTGCAACTTTCAGAAGATGAAGCAGGATTTATTGCTTTACATCTGGTGAATGCCGAAATGGATGAAGAAGTCGGCAATGTTTATGAACTAACAAAAATTATGCAGGAAATTACGAATATTGTTAAATATCATTTCAAGATTACTTTTAATGAAGATTCTGTCTATTTTTATCGTTTTAGTACTCATTTAAAATTTTTCGCTTACCGTTTATTAAATCATAAAGAATTTCATGGTGAAGATGATGGAGAATTGTATGAAGTAATCAAGAAAAAGTATCGAAATGCATATAATTGTGTAAATAAAATTTCTGATTTCTTAACTGAAAGTTATCACTATAGTGTTTCTAAGGAAGAGAAAATGTACTTAATTATTCATATTGCAAGAGTTGTACACACAAATAGTTAACAAGATTATTTAATCTTAGCATAGATTTAAAATCAAACGAAAGGTGGATAGATGATAGATAAACCCTTTGGATAGTGACATTAAGTTGGCTAAACCTTCAAACGTAATGTATTTAAAAAACTAAACTTTGGAGGAACAAAAAAATGGGAAAATATTATGATTTAGCACAAAAAATAGTTGATAATGTAGGTGGAAAAGAAAATATCAATAGCTTAACACACTGTATTACACGCCTGCGTTTTAAGTTGAAAGATGAATCAAAAGCAAATGATGATGTATTGAAAAATATGGATGGCGTAGTTACCGTAATGAAAAGCGGTGGACAATATCAAGTGGTAATTGGGAATCATGTACCAGCCGTTTATGAAGATGTTGTAACTATTGCTGGGATTTCAGCAGATACAGAGCAAGAGTCATCTGGAGGCAATCTATTTAATCGTTTGATTGACATTTTAAGTGGGTGTTTCCAACCATTCTTAGGAGCGTTAGCTGCAGCAGGGATGGTAAAAGGTTTAAACGCATTACTTGTTTTCTTGAAATTATATTCAGCTACTTCCGGAACGTATACAATGTTAAATGGTATTGGAGATGCGATATTTTACTTCATGCCAGTTATTTTAGGTTATACAGCAGCTAGAAAATTCAATTTAAACCCAATGGTGGGAATTGTCATTGGGGCAGCTCTTTGTTACCCAACAGTACAAGGAAGTGCATTGCAAGCAGCCTTTGAAACAACGGCAGGTGCAGGTGCGGCAGCGCCATATAGTTTGTTAGGTTTACCCGCTTATGATACGTTTTTAGGTATTCCATGGGTTGGTGCTGGTTATACGAGTAGTGTTGTACCGATTATCTTCATTGTTGCTTTTGCAGCCCAAATTCAAAAGCTCTTTAAGAAACTTATTCCTGAAGTAGTTCAAACGTTTTTAGTACCTTTCTTTGTATTATTAATTGCATTACCAGTTGGCTTCTTAGTAATTGGTCCAATCATTAGTATGTTAACAGATTTACTAAGTGCTGGTTTCCAAGCATTGATGGGCTTTTCTCCAGCATTATACGGAGTTATTCTTGGTTTCTTCTGGCAAGTATTGGTTATTTTCGGCTTACATTGGAGTGTTGTACCACTTGCAATCATGCAAATTACCCAAGAAGGAGCAAGTCAAGTATTAGTTGGTTCATTTGCAGCTAGTTTCGCTCAAACAGCAGTAGTTATGGCAATGTTTTTCAAATTAAAAGATACAAAAATGAAAGCTTTATGTCCACCAGCGATTATTTCAGGAATTTTTGGAGTAACTGAACCAGCAATTTATGGTATTACTTTACCTAAAAAAACACCGTTTATTTTCTCAATGGTCGGAGGAGCAATCGGCGGATTATATTTGATGGTCAATGGAACAACTTCATATACAATGGGCGGTTTAGGAATCTTTGGTGTTTTAAATTATATTAATGGCGATGATGCCAGTGGAATGATTCATTCTTTTGTCGCAATCTTGATCGCGATGGTGATTGGTTTTGGTTTGACATTCTTCTTCTGGAAAGATGATACTGTCGTAGAAGAAGTAACAGAGAATAAAAAAGCGCAAAAAGCAATCAAAGAAGCAGTTTTAAGTCCGGTTAAAGGACGTGTTCTACCGTTAAGTAAAGCAAGTGATCAAGCATTCGCACAAGGCGCTTTAGGAAAAGGTGTTTTGATTGAACCAACTGAAGGCGTAGTTAGAGCACCATTTGATGGAACAGTTATGACTCTATTTCCAACATTACATGCAATTGGATTGATATCAGATCAAGGAATGGAATTATTGATCCATATTGGTATGGACACCGTTCAGTTAGAAGGAAACGGTTTTGAAGGAAAAGTGGCACAAGGTGATAAAGTGAAAAAAGGACAAGTTTTAGTTACGTTTGATATTGATGCCATCAAAGCAGCTGGATACAGCGTTGAAACACCAGTTATTGTTACAAACACAGGCGATTATTTAGATATTGTGGAAACACAAGATCGTGAAGTAACTTCAAACGATACCTTAATTACTGGATTAACTTAAAAAATAATAGATAAGAGAACTGAGCTTACAGCAAAGCATGATAGGTTTTGCTGTAAGCTTGTAAAAGAAAGGGATTTTGATATGTCATTTAGAAAAGACTTTTTATGGGGCGGCGCAACAGCGGCCAATCAATGTGAAGGCGGCTATAACGAAGGCGGACGTGGTTTAGCTAACGTTGATTTAGCACCCGTTGGACCGGATCGTTTTCCAGTAATCACAGGGGAGAAGAAAATGTTTGATTTTGATGATGAACATTTCTACCCAGCTCAAAATGCAATCGACATGTATCACCGTTATCAAGAAGATATCGCGTTATTCGGCGAAATGGGCTTTAAAACCTACCGTTTATCAATTGCCTGGAGTCGTATTTTCCCTCTAGGAGACGAAACTGAGCCGAATGAAGAAGGCTTGAAGTTCTATGAAGATTTGTTCAAAGAATGCCGTAAACACAATATAGAGCCTCTTGTAACAATCACCCACTTCGATTGTCCAATGCATTTAGTCGAAAAATATGGCGCATGGCGTAGTCGTGAAATGGTTGGCTTCTATGAAAATCTATGTAACGTGATTTTCAATCGTTACAAAGGTTTAGTAAAATACTGGTTAACGTTCAATGAAATCAATATGATTTTACACGCACCATTTATGGGGGCTGGTCTTTATTTTGAAGAAGGCGAAAACAAAGAACAAGTCAAATACCAAGCGGCGCATCACGAATTATTAGCAAGCGCCATCGCAACGAAAATTGCCCATGAAGTCGATCCAGAAAACCAAGTTGGCTGTATGTTAGCGGCTGGAACAAACTATGCGTATACGTGTAAACCAGAAGATGTTTGGGCAGCGCGTAAAGCAGACCGTGAGAATTTCTTCTTTATCGATGTTCAATCTCGCGGGGAGTATCCAGCGTATGCTCTTAAAGAATTAGAACGCGAAGGAATCGAATTACCGATTGAAGACGGAGATTTAGAATTACTGAAAGAACATACAGTAGACTTTATTTCATTCTCTTATTATTCATCACGTGTTCAATCAACCGATCCAGCAATCAATGAAAAAACAGCAGGTAATATTTTTGCCTCAGTGAAAAATCCATACCTAGAAGCAAGTGAATGGGGTTGGCAGATCGATCCACTAGGCTTACGTACAACAATGAATGACTTATATGATCGTTACCAAAAACCATTATTTATCGTGGAAAATGGTTTAGGCGCCGTGGATATACCAGACGAAAATGGCAACGTGATCGATGATTACCGCATCGAATACCTAGCAGCTCATATTCAAGCGATGAAAGATGCTGTAGAACTTGATGGGGTTGATTTATTAGGCTATACAACGTGGGGTTGTATTGATCTTGTTTCAGCAGGAACAGGTGAGATGAAAAAACGTTATGGTTTTATCTATGTCGATCGTGATAATGAAGGGAACGGAACTCTGAAACGTTCGAAGAAAAAATCATTTGATTGGTATAAAAAAGTCATTGCGACTAATGGGGAAGATTTAACAAACAATTAATTCCAGGAGGCAATTGAATGAAAAAGTTCGTTAAGTTTTTAGGTATTTTAGTTTTAGGTTTATTGTTTGTAACGGGATGCGGTAATGCTAAGGAGAAAACAGCAGAGTCTACGTCATCTAAAAAAGCACCAGAAGAACTAACGTTGTATATTGTTCGTCACGGCAAAACAATGTTAAATACAACAGATCGTGTGCAAGGATGGTCGGATGCAGTTTTAACTAAAGCAGGTGAAGAAGTCGTAACGGCTGCAGGTGTTGGATTGAAAGAGATTGATTTTCAAAATGCATATAGCAGTGACAGCGGTCGCGCCATTCAAACAGCGAATCTGATCGTGAAAGAAAATGAAAAATCATCAGACTTAAAGGTTATAACTGATGAACGATTAAGAGAATTTAACTTTGGAACATACGAAGGCGATTTAAATCATACGATGTGGCAAGATATTGCAGATGATCAAGGAATTACTTTAGAAGAATTTTTGAAAAATATGACACCTGAATCTTTTGCCAATAGTGTTGCTAAACTAGATGCTAAAAATGTAGAAGAAGCTAAAGTCAATTGGCCGGCGGAAGATTATAAAACAATCACTACTCGACTTAAAGCAGGACTGGATGATATCGTTGAAAAAGAAATGAAGAATGAAGGTAGTGGTAATGTTTTGATTGCTTCACATGGGTTAAGTATTTCTGCGTTACTTGCCACATTATTCGATGATTATAAAATTCCAGAAGGCGGCTTAAAAAATGCCAGTGTTTGTACTGTAAAATATAAGGATGGAAAATACACCTTAGACAAGGTCAATGATCTTAGTTATGTTGAAGCAGGGCAAAAAAAATAAAAAAATGAGCTAGAGATGGTAAATAAATCTTTCATTTCAACCTCATTAGCACAAAATTCGATCAAAGAAACATTTTTGATCGAATTTTGTGTATAATAAAAGCAAAAAGAAGGAAATGGGATAAAATTATGGTGACTATTACAAATTTTCGTGATATCGGCGGTATCAAAAATAAAGACGGTAAACAAATCAAAAAAGATGTTTTTTTACGATCAGGTGAGCTATCTAATTTAACTAAAGAGGATGAACGGCGTTTAGAAACAACGTATCGTTTAGGTAAAATCATTGATTTAAGAAGTGAAGCTGAAGTAGAAGAACGACCAGATATGTCCGTTCCAAAAGCTGAATACATCCACATTGATATTTTGGAAGATATCCAAGATGAAGGGGCTTCAATCGGTGATTTTGTCAAAATCGGTTCTCCTGAGAAATCAGCTGCCTACATGGAAAAATTATATGAGGATATTGCCTTGAATGGAACCTCTCAAAAAGGCTACAATAAATTTTTCAAAGAAATCTTAGCTTTGCCAAAACAAGAGAGCATTTTATTCCATTGTTTTGCAGGGAAAGATCGCACCGGAATCGCTGCATTATTGGTATTAGAGACGCTAAATGTACCAAGAGAAGCCATTTATACAGATTATTTATTAACAAATAATTTGAGAAAAAAA
This sequence comes from Candidatus Enterococcus ikei, assembly GCF_017316105.1. NCBI lineage: Bacteria > Bacillati > Bacillota > Bacilli > Lactobacillales > Enterococcaceae > Enterococcus > Candidatus Enterococcus ikei. The sequence goes on along the minus strand of NZ_JAFLWD010000001.1, from coordinate 90,075 downwards.
GAAAATGCGATGATCTTAGAACAAGCGAAAAAAGCTGACTTGGAAGAAGCTAACTTAGAAGCGTTACACGTGGCTTTAAATGTAGACAGTAGCTATTTAGATAACTTTTATCAAACAGTTGAAAAGCAATATGGAGATATGTCAACTTATCTAAGACAAGCAATCGGTATTGATAAGGTGGCAAAAGAAGCCTTGAATCATCGCTTTGTTCTGGATTAGAATAAATGAATGGAAGAAGAGGAATGTATGACGAAAACTCAGCACATTGACTTATTGAATCGCTGTATTGAAATTTCCAAAAATGCTCGAGAGCATGGGAATACGCCGTTTGGAGCATTATTGGCAGATAAAGAAGGAAATATTCTTTTAGAGCAGGAAAACATCGAAATCACAGAAAATATTTGTACAGGACATGCTGAAACTACTTTGGCAGCTAAAGCTTCACAAAAATACAGTAAAGAGTTTTTGTGGGAGTGTACCTTATACACAACAGCTGAACCATGTGCGATGTGTACTGGAACGATTTACTGGGGAAATATTGGAACAATCGTTTATGCAATGACAGAACAACGTTTATTGGAACTAACTGGTGACAATGAACAAAATCCAACATTTGACCTACCAACCAAAGAAATCTTAAGTCACGGTCAAAAAAACATTCAAGTAATTGGACCTTTTCCAGAAATTGAACAAGCAGCAGCTGCTGTTCATCAAGGCTATTGGAATTAATAAAAAAGTAGGAAGCATTCACTTAGTTGAATTGTTTCTACTTTTTTTATTTTAAGAAAGAATAAAAAGACTGAAAAGTCAGAATTTTGCGAAATGTTATTGACTTCTTAGAAAGATAAGTCAATAATAGATAAAATCACCTAAAAAATAATAAAAGGAGTTGGCAATAGATTATGATCATCAAACCATCACTACCACAAGAGATGACCATTTTTTTCGATACTGAAAATCAGCCGAACGATAAAGTTCAGATGGGTGTCATTGTTTTACAACCAGGAGAAAAAAGACCGTTAGAAGGCTTTGCCAGACATGACCAAGATGAATATTCGTATGTAGTTTCGGGACAAGCACACACGATATTAGAAGACGGTCAAGATCTTGTAGGCAAACCTGGGGATGCCCAACTGATCGAAGCAGGAGAAGGTCATATCAATTACAACGATGGGGACGAAGCGGCTGTAGTCGTTTGGATGTTAGTTGAACGCGGATAAAAATGAAATTAGGGGAGAAACGTATGAAAAAAGCAATTCAATCGATCATGGGACTAGCCATAATGACCGTCATTATTTCGGGATGTTCTGGTGGGCAAAAAGAGGAAGCAGCAAAAGACACAAAACCATTAAATTTAATGTCTCCATCGGAATTAACTACACTGGATACGTCAGTCATGTTGGATTTTCCAGATGCAATCGTTCAAACAGCAGCTTTTGAAGGGTTGTATGCATTAGACGATAAAGATCAGTTGATACCAGCTGCAGCTAAAGAAATGCCTTCTATTTCTGAAGATGGTAAAACATATACAATTAAGTTAAGAGAAGAAGGGATCTGGAGCAATGATGATCCGGTCACGGCTAAAGATTTTGAATATGCGTGGAAAAAAATGATCGATCCCAAAAATGGATTTGTCTATAGCTTCTTAGTTGCTGATACCATTTTAAATGCAGAAGAAATTTCAGCCGGACAAAAAACGGTTGACGAATTAGGTGTAAAAGCGATCGATGATTACACTTTGGAAGTAAAATTAAAAGAAGCTAAACCTTATTTCACCTCTGTTTTAGCTTTTCCCACATTTTTCCCGCAAAATCAAAAAGTCGTAGAAGAATTTGGCACAGATTATGGAACAACGGGTGAAAAGACCGTGTATAATGGTCCGTTTATTGTAGAAAGTTGGAAGCAAACAGACTTAAGCTGGGATTTAAAGAAAAATGAAAAATATTGGGATCATAAAAATGTAAAATCAGATAACATTCATTACGAAGTAGTCAAAGAAGCGTCAACAGCACTCAACCTTTTTGAAGATGGACAATTGGATGTTGCAGCGATTACAGGTGAATTAGCGAAACAAAACCAAAGCAACCCAGACTATCATTCATATCCAACAGCAACGATGAACTATATTCGTTTAAATCAAAAACGCAATGGAAAAGAGACACCTTTAAAAAATGAAAACTTGAGAAAAGCCTTAGCTCTTGGTATCGATAAAGAAAACCTTGTGAACAATATTATCGCAGATGGGTCAAAACCATTATACGGAGCAATTACCAAAGGGTTTGTGAGCAATCCTGAAACAGGTGTAGATTTCAGAGAAGAAGCTGGCGATTTAATGAGCTACAATAAAGAAGAAGCTCTAAAATATTGGGAATTAGCTAAAAAAGAATTAGGCGACAAAATCACACTAGACTTGATGGTGACAGATGATGGTTCTTACAAAAAAATGGGTGAAAGCTTACAAGGCAGTTTAGAAAAACTATTTTCTGGTTTAAAGATCAATATGTCCGCCTTGCCAACAGAAACGGCACTGAACTTAAGTCGCGAAAGTGATTATGATATGTTCTTGATTTACTGGACACCAGATTATCAAGATCCGATATCCACACTTGGTATGTTGCGCTCAGGAAATGATCGGAATTACGCGAATCCAACATTTGATAAATTATTAGAGGATGCTTCAAAAACTTATGCGACAGACTTAGAAAAGCGCTGGCAGACATTGATTGCAGCTGAAAAAGAAGGAATTGAAGATACAGCAGGTATGATCATTATCAGTCAGAATCAACAATCTGTTTTACAAAATCCTCAAGTTAAAGGTTTGAGTTATCATACGTTTGCAGCACCGTTAACCTTGAAAAATGTTTATAAAGAAAGTGAATAATTTTCCTCTAGAAAAAGTCTTTCAAAAAGAAAGGCTTTTTTTAGTCAAATCAATGTCTCAAAGCCTTAGAACGTTGTATGATAGACATATACTAAAAAAGGAGTAGATGAAAATGACCACAAAAGAGTCTAAGCATATCGATGGAATCATTTTGAAAAATGTGGAAGAAGAGATTCGTCAATACATTTTAAAATTGCGCCCAGAGCTTACAGAAGATTCCAAAGTCACTTTTCCAGATTTATTGAATTATCGTTTAGATTATATAAAAGTGTTGATCTCATCAGATTCAGGAAAAATGGAACAATTGAATGAAACGATCATGCAAAGTATTAAAGAGAATACAACCCTTACTGACAAACTAGATTCTTCTGCTGAAAAAAACTTGACTACGGGACAAAAAACGGCAGATGGAATCGCTAAATTTGGCGGAAGTTGGCCGTTTATTTTCATTTTTATTGCTATATTAGTGACTTGGATCGTTATTAATTCAGTGATGTTCTTATTTAAACCATTTGATCCGTATCCTTATATTTTACTCAATTTAGCGTTGTCTTGTTTAGCAGCTATTCAAGCACCAATCATTATGATGAGCCAAAATCGACAAGAAGACAGAGACCGAAAACAAGCAGCGAATGACTATCAAGTCAATTTGAAATCTGAAATAGAAGTCAACTTACTCCATGAAAAAATGGATTATTTGATCAATAGCCAATGGCAACACTTAGTTCAGATGCAAAATATGCAGATTGAGCTTTTAGGAGAGCTACAAGAACAAATCAATGAACTAAATAAAAAGAAATGAGTAAGTGAATGACGAGAAAAGTTGAAGTAGTCGATGCTAAAAAAGACTGGAAAAACCAGTTCAAACATGAAGAAAAACAGCTAGAGTCGATCTTTACAAATGAAATGGTTGCTATCTATCATATTGGAAGTACAGCTATTGAAGGCATCAAGGCAAAACCTGTCATTGATATCATGATGGTAGTGCTAGATATCGAAAAAGTAGATAATTATAATCATGCAATGGAGCAGTTAGGTTATAATTGTTTAGGGGAAAACGGAATGTTCAAACGACGTTTTTTTATAAAAGGTGGAGACCAAAGAAGTCATCATATCCATGTCTTTCAAATCGGTAATCCAGAAATTGATCGCCACCTAGCGTTTAGAGATTTTCTAAATAATCATCGGGAAGATGCGGAAGCCTACAGCCGACTAAAATCGAAATTAGCCGAACAATTCCCTTATGACATTCAAGCGTATATAGACGGAAAAGATGCATTTATTAAAGCAATCGATCGAAAAGCAATCGTCTGGAAAAAGGAGAAAAACAATGAAACAGCTTAAAGCGACTAAAAAAGAGTATAAAAATCTGGTAGAAATTTGGAGCAAATCGGTCAAGCAAACCCATGATTTCTTACAAATCGAAGATTTCAAAACAATAAAAAAAGAGTTATCTACCTATTTTCCACACTTGGATGTACAAATTTGGTTGGATCAAGAAAAGAACGTTGGTTTTTCAGGGGTAGATGGGAATAAATTAGAGATGCTTTTTCTAGACCCGCAATATATCGGAAAAGGGTATGGCAAGCAGATAGTAATGACTTTGATTGAAGAAAAGGGGATTCAATTCGTTGATGTCAATGAACAAAACAAATCTGCAAAAGCCTTTTATCAAGCGATGGGGTTTGAAGAATATGAGCGCAGTGAAGTGGATGATGCAGGCAGAGCTTACCCCATTTTGCATTTAAAAAGAGAATAAAGAGGGAAATACAGCAATTACAATTGTAATTGTTGTATTTCCCTCTTTTTGTATAAGTAATCATTTGGTTAATTCAGAACTTTTTTTAAGCATTTTTTGTAGAAATTTTTTCCGTTGTTCCTCATTGAGACTTCTCAAAGAAGATAATGAAAAGTGTTTGACCTGTTTAATTCCACACATGTGTAATACTTGTTTCTTTAAAACAGTACCATAATCTTGTTGAAATAGCTTTTTATACCATTTAGGTGAATCTTCCGTTGTTATGATCCACGCTGATTTTTCTTTTAAAAGCCCGACTGGAAGAATGCCTTTATACGTATAGGCAAACCCTTTACTGAAAACTTTATCAATAAACCCTTTTAAAATAGCCGGCATACCTCCCCACCAAATCGGAAATAGAAAGATGATGTGATCAGCCCATAAAATTTGCTCACGATAATTAGCCGTCTCTTCATCAAATTGCATATTCCTTCTCTTTTTTGTTTCATTGAAAACCAATACAGGATCAAAATTTTCTTTATAAAGATCGATGATTTTAACTTTATTTTGTTGTTCCGCTCCTTGCTTAACATTGGTAAAAATAGCATGTGTATAGCCTGTTGTATTAGGATAGGCATAGATGATTAGTACATTCATTTGTGGTCCTCCAAATCAGTAGTTTAAGGGTGTAAATCGTCAAAAATAGTATTAGTGAATTCTGTGAGCTCCGATATCATTTGATCATAATTTTCTTCGCATTCTTCATAGGTTTCAGGGACTGGCAGCGATTTTATTGAGTTGATGATCAATTGATAATGTTTAATTGTTGTTTCTAAATCATTAATTTTGTTTGCCATTAACTCACGACTGCGGTTATTACACTCTAAAGAAACGGGTTGGTCGAACAGTTGCAGCAATTCTTTCATCTCTTTTAAAGAAAAACGGGCATACTTCATAACAGAGATATATTTTAAGTGTTCAAATTCTCTTGGACCATATAAACGATAATTGTTTTGTCCTCTTTGGGGTTGTATTAATTGTTCCTTTTCATAATATCTAATGGTATCTTCACTCAAATGAACGCGTTGAGCAACTTCTTTGATAGTCCATTGTTCTTTCATATCGATCACCTCAAAAATATCTTAACATTGGAGTGTACTCCAATGTCAATAACTAAAAAATAGTTTTCGTCCGTTTTTAATGAGCGTTATGTTTCAGTCTATATTAGATAATGTATATAATAATGTGTTTCCTGTATTTTGATAGTTAAAAGGATTGATAATTCCTATTATAGAAAAAAATTACTAATAAAAAATATGGAAATAATCTCATAGAAATAATTTTGAAAAAAATGTTACATTTCCTTATGGATACTAGGGTGATGGGCTTTTTTTTTGGTTTTAAGTCTAAAAAAAATAAATATAGGAATGAAAAAAATGACAAAAATATTTTATTTTAATAGCATATTACTTGATATTAAAGATTGAGAGATACTATAATAAGTATAAGTCAGCGGTTTTAGCTGCTTAGTTATGGGAGGAGAGAGCATTATGTTTAGTTATACAGATATGATATTGTCAGTAATGCAACGAGTTGAAGTCTACAATGAGATTTTTAATGCCATTTCTAAGGAAGTACAAGAAAACAGCTGCAGCCAAGCCATTAACAGAAGGGGTAAAGATACATATAGATTTTGCCGCACCAATGTTAACCGGTTCTTTGTCGAAGAAGCTAGTTTTAGGAAAGACTTAGTATTTTATGGCGAAAAAGAAGCAACGAAAATCCTATTAGAAGGATTGGATACTTATAAGGAAGGCATCTATTTTTGGCTGGAAGCGTTGAACGAAAAGTGTGAAGTCATCGATGAAATCAAATATAAACGTGGCTTAAATAGTACAGAAAGTTCATTTAGGTTGATCAATCAAGCCTGTAAAGAAGCTTGTGGAGGCATTCAAAGTGCACATAGTGTACATAAAATGTAAATCTAGATCTTTGGAACATTCCATGCATATTTTATGTGACATGTATAAGTTAGTTAATTATTTAATGAATTTATTTAGCTACAATAGCTAGTGTTGGATGAATACATCCTATTAAATGCAATATTTTTACGTTATAATTTTGATTATTTATAAAAAAATACCAAGACGATTATTTAATTAGTCTTGGTATTTTTTGTTTTATCGGAAAATTTTTCAATTAAATGATCTAATGCTGTATCAATTTCATGAGCAGTGTGATCATTTCGATGAAGAAACAGTGGTGGGATAGAATACATATCAATTAGCTTTATGCCAATCGCTTGCGGTGACTCTGTCAGTGAAACTGTAATTTGAGGATGGACAAGCGTTTCGCCACAAGAACCTGCAACTAAAAAAGCTAATTCTACCGTATTCTCATTAATTGTCCGAATTCGATAATAACCATCAGTGATAAATTTTTTTTCATCGTTAAAAAAAGTCATTAAGGTATCAATCTTTGTTTTTCTCATTATTTCCCGCCCCTTTTTAATTATTTTAACATAGGTTAGAAAAGAAAACTTAAGCATAAATAAAGTGTTATAAATCAATGTTTTATTTAAAGAATACTCAAGATAAAAACCGGATAAAAAATTCAACTAATAACATAATATTCACAGAATTCTCAATTATTTGTATTTTTAATTAAAAATGTGATAAATAAAATAAAGATTTTATGTGGACTTGATAAATGAAATAGATTAAACTTATTTTAGTTTAAAAAATATATCTATATTATATCTAAAATATCATTTTATTTTAAATTTATTTGATGTGAAGACAAGAAGTGTCAGTGGTGATGGCTGATCTATCAACAAAATTATAAAGGAGCACGCCGTATGTACAACCTAGGATTTGTTTTGCTAGATGAAATCGATAAAGAAAAATACATAGAATCATTAAACAGTGATCAATTACATGTACATCCAGTCAATAAAAAAGAAGTAGTAGAGAATGTAGAAAATTATAATGGGACTGTAATCAATGAACATGATGCACAAAATATTGGGATGATCTGTGAATTGATTATTTCATTAAAGAAAAAAAGTGATACCTTTATTTGGGTGATTTCAGAGCGGGCAAACAAGATGAATCATATTGTTTATTTACAGCTTGGAGCTGATGGAATACTTGATGATGAATGTGACACAGAAGAATGCAAACTTTTAATAACAAATTCATTAGATAGATACAATCGTGTCTATACGAAGAGTGACGAGCATGTAAATGAGACCAAGGAGAGCTCGAGGCTTCAATTACGCCCATCCAATTTTAGTGTTGTATTGAATGGCGAAGAAATCAACTTAACAAAACTAGAATTTAAAACAATCGAGTTTTTACAAACCCAACAAGGTGTAGCAGTTTCATATGACGAAATCTACAAAAATGTTTGGGAAAGTGATAGCAATGATAAACAGTATCGTGTATCAAATTTGATTTTTCATCTAAGACAAAAAATCGAAGAAGATCCGGCACATCCTAATCACATTAAAACCGTTCGTTCAAAAGGCTACAAGTTAACACTATAACTTATTCTCCAAAATAGAGAGATGTCATGGCGGTTGATCTTTAACAGACTAAAGACAATGACGGTGACAAACGTAGATTGAAATAAGTTTTCTCTTTTTCTAGCCAACTGTTGAAACATAAACAAAAATAGAGAAAATCAGTGCTCATTTTGCTAATTTCATGATTGAGAACAGCCATTCTCCATGGAATAGTAAACAAAAGTTGAGTGCTAATTTTCCCCTGCATTGTGAATGTATCAAAAAATTAGACAATTGGCAAGAAAAATAGAAATAGATTGTGCGTTCTTTTAAGACAGACGTGCAAAAAAATTATTTTGGGAAGGAGTTGAGAATGTATGAAAATCGGAAAAAAGTCTTACTTTGTTTTAGGACTGGTTTTGTTAGTGGGGATTTTCAATGGCGTCATCTTTCATAATATAACACCTTTGAAAGCATCAGAAGAAGCATATTCCATTAAAACGGAATCGATAAATGAAGACGGGAAATTTCCAGTGGTATTGACGATTTCTAAACCAGTAAATGAAAAATTGAAACTTTCTTATGAAGGAATCAATGAAGTGACAACAGAAGAATTACTAGTTGGTATTTCTGATAAGCAAAAAGAAAAGATATCAATTGAGGATATAGAAAATTCTAATGCAAAACTGATTAAGACCAAAGAGAGTAGTGATTCTTTAGTAATAAACTTTTTAGTTAGTCGCTTAAATCAAACTTCAGAAGGTAAAATAACTTTAACAAATGAAGAAAATGAAGTGGTGGCTTCAGCAAATATTACATTTAGTGATGAGTCATCTTCAAAAATTGAAAATACGATTAATGATAGTTTGTCTTTAGTTCAACCAAGAAGCATTGGAAAAACTAGAGATGATGCTACAACTGGTCCAATTCCATCAACGCCAGAAGAAATTGCTGCAGCAAATGATGCTGCGAATACTAGATTTGGTTTTGATCCTTTAGTTAATGTTAAGTCAGTTGGTTCTTGGGCTGAATTTAAAGCGGCTTATGATGATCAAACGGTTACTAAAATTATTATGACTACTGATATCAGTAGAACGAGTAATTTAGCTCTTCGTCAAACGTCAATCGAGATTGATGGTGGAGGCTTCATATTAGATATGAACAGTGACACATTGAGAATGGCAACACGTCCTACAGATGGGATTGGATTCTTTCACTTTCATGATATGACTGCTAAGAATTCCGCAAACGAAGGAAACGGTCTCGGAGGGAATATGTGGGCCTTTGTTAATGCAACAAACGGTACACCTTATTCGCAAAACTGGTATTACAGAACAGGTAATATTAATACGGTTCGAGAAAATGGTCAGCGTGTTATTCGATTGATCCGAGGAACACGTGGAGAAATAACAGTCTATGGTAAATTGAATTTGATCACTACCTCAGAAAACTTTTATGCGGGAAGTATGATCATTGAAGATGGGACGAATTGGTATGGCGAAGATACAGGTTCAAACTATTCAGTAATCTGGTTTGAACAAAATTCAAGCGGTACTGACACTGGTGCGGCTCAGAAATTCGAGATTGGTAAACATGCACAAGTAGTGCTAAAAAACTCTACAAATGGAACAGCTTATCCTGCCGTTTATTCGTATTATTCAAATCTGATTGTTGGAGAAAATTCTATTTATAACTCGAACATGAACGGAAACTCTGTTCGTTTTGATAATACTGGTTCTTCTATGACTGTTAAAAAAGATGCAACAGTTAACTTGCTCAGTCGTGGTAGTGGTTCTGTTATGCAATTTAGTACAAATAACTCTGCATTTAATTTAGAACCTGGCGGTAGTATTTATATTGTTGGTTCAACAACAAGTCCTGTTGTTGATATAACAGGTGGCTCGAATAGAACATTTACGATGAATTCTCCTAAAGGGTTTGACATTCGTAATAAGAATACTGGATCTACAAGTAATAGCCCAGCGGTTTCTACTACTAACGTTGCGACGAATATCTTTACAATCAACGATTCAGATATTGACTTGTGGACGTTAAGATCAGAATTGATGGGACCATCTCAGCAAACCTATGCCAAAGTTGAGCAATTCTCAGCAAAAGCTAACGGTGGAGCAGCGAATGTCACCACGACAGAACCTGGTTTGGCGACTTTTGTTGCAACACAATATCGTCGAATCGCTGGTATGAATGCAAATCCTGAAGTTGAGTGGGTTCCTGTCACCGATGCGGATAAGTCCTATAAAGCCAGAGTGAAAATTGGGATGACCCCGACAGATAGCTTTGATGAGAATGGAAATGTTATTTTACAACCAGTTTATGCAGCAGCAGGTCAGGCACAAGTAACCTATACGGATACTTATGGAGAAACACATACAGTTTCTACTGATAATCAAGGCTATGCAATAATGACGGACACTAAATTTAATATGACCAATAAAGAAATCAAAGCACATGCTGTCAGGGGACCGTGGATTTCTGAAACAGATCCAGTCACACCAGTTTTAGATGTTACGCCACCTGAGCCAGCAATTGTTGATGGCGGTAAAGTGACGAATGCTACGAAACAATTGATTGGTAAAGACGCCGAACCGAAAGCAAAAATCTATGTGGATATCAATGGCGTACGTCAATCAAATGTAGGAATAGTTAATGATGATGGTACTTGGACATATAATTTACCTAGATATTTAAACACAGGTGAAATAGTCCAAATCTTCCTAGAAGATAATGCTGGGCAGATTACTGAGACGCTGGATCCAGCAGCACCGATAACCAACACTGCTAACGGAAATATCAATCCGGCAACCGAATTGAAATACCGTGATGCAACGTTTAAGGCGGCAACGAAATATACAGTAGAAGATGTATTACCAGATAAACCACTTATGGAAAAAACAGTTGTTTCTTCTGGTGGACAAACAACACAAGTCGGCGATATATTGACGTATACATTAACAGCCCAAAACAATAAGGCAGCCTCTTATACTACTGATTGGGCAAAAGTGGTTGTCACAGATACACTTCCTGTCGGATTAGATTTTGATCCTGCAACAGCAGAGGTGAAAATCAACGGCGTTGCAGCAGTAAATCCTACTGATTATACGTATGATTCAAATACTCGTTTACTGACAGTTAACATTGGAGATTTAACAACAGGCGCAACTGCAAAAGTAACATTTAAAGCAACTGTTGCCGCAAAAGCTGTAGGAACGATTATTACGAACAAGGCAACAGCAGTTGGTGATTCACCAAGAGAAACACCTTTTGTCGAAGGCCCAACCAATCCAGATGCGCAACATGAAACCTATTCAGCAGAATCCCTGAGTGTAGATAATCCAGGTGGAACAGTTTTTGGTGTTTTAGAATTAGCATCAGCACCAACGGAAATTGATTTTGGTAACGTGAAATACCAAGGAAAGAAAACCCGTGTGAATGCTGCTGAACATCATGGTGATGATCTGATTGTTAAAGATAGCCGAGCGAATAAAAAAGGTTGGTCACTAACGGCTAAAATGACGACCCCAATGACAAGTATGACGCCGGATACCCCAGCTTATACGCTGGATGGCGCACTTAAATATGTTTATAAAAACAGAGAAATCACATTAAATGGCGGTGCTCAAGATATTATGGTTCAAGGAGCTGTGACTGGCGGATCAATTGAGGGAGCCACATATAACATTAGTGATTCATGGTCTGAATCTGGAGACGGATTTAAGTTTGAAGTTTCAGCTGCCGATGTGAAGACCCTTGGTACTTATCAAGGTGAAATCCTTTGGGAATTGGGCGATACTCCATAAAAGTAAAGGAGATTCTTAACCTATGAGAAAAAAAATCAGCTTTTTAATCCTCTCCTTTACTTTTGTATTAACGCTAGCAATCAGCTATCCATTGAATGCTGCGGCTAATAATGGAGGAGAGGTGCAGACCAGTGGTGTAATCAGCTTTTACGAAGAGAGTTCTTCAACAGAGCCGTCAAGTACTACTGAACCTTCATCAAGTACTCAGCCATCAACTAGTTCTAAAGCAACTATAAAACCAGTTGGGCGCTACCCAAGTACTGGTGAAATGGTAAAAACGAGTCTTGTATTCAGTGGGGCAGTCCTAATTATTATCGGCCTACTGCTATTTTTCTGGAAACGCAAGAAAGAGAAAGAAGGGCGGGATAACAAATGAGAAAGTTTAAACAAACGATGAAATTTCTCGTTATACCAGTTGCCATGATTTCTTCATTAGCACTGAAAAGTGTTGATGCATTCGCAGAATCAGAATCATTGAGCGGGCCTGGAAAAATCAAATTTTCAGGCGAATACCCACAAGATATTGTTGATCCAGAAAAGCCTGGAGAAATAGTTGATCCTGGAGAAACTCCGCAACTTAAAGGAGACTTGAGAATCGACTTTGTTCCAAAACTGGATTTTTATCAGAATAAAATTTCTGATAAAGACGAAATTTACTATGGAAATGCACAGAATTTCTTTGGTGCAACCAAACCTAGAGGCAACTTTGTTCAAGTGACAGATTTAAGACAAAAGCCGACAGGTTGGACCTTACAATTGCGTCAAGAAATGCAATTTACAAACAAAGATACTGAACACAGTGAGATAAACGGAGCCATGTTATCGTTAGATAAATCATGGGTAAGTTCTTCAAAAGATCTTAGTGGTGCTCCACAATTATCAAAAGAAATTATCAATATAGATAACGTTGGCGCTTCATATAACTTAGCGCAAGCCAATACTGGTCAAGGCGGTGGAACCTGGACGATTTCATTTGGGGCGTCTGCTGAAAATCAGAGCAACCAAAAGAATACTTTGGAACCCAGACTTGATAAAGATGGTCATGCAGTTCTTGACCCCGTATTCGACAATAAACCTGTCTATTTGAATAAAGCTGTTTCACTATCAATACCAGGAACAACAATTGTTGATCCGGTACCTTACACTACGGTGTTGACTTGGATATTAGCCGAGTTGCCATAAATAGAACAAACACACACAAACACACAAAAAAACACACAAAAACTAGGAGGAAACACACATGAAAACAAAAACATTATGTTCAGTAGCATTATTAACTTTATTAGGAGTAAGCTTAGCAGCCCCATTAGCAGCTAACGCTGAGGCAAAATCATTACCAACAAACGGTAAAATCAAATTTACTGAAGACAACGATCCTAAAGATATCACTGACCCAGAAAATCCTGAAAAACCAGTTGTAGATCCTAAAGAACCAATCATCGTTAACCCAGATCGTGGATCATTCAGTATTGACGCTGTAACTGAATTAAACTTTGGTGAAGATAAAGTGAAAGCTTTTGCTTCTAACCCAGAATACTTTGCTGCAGCAATCCCAGTAAAAACAGCTGATGGTGATGTTACTCGTGGGAACTTCGTACAATTCACAGATGTACGTGGTGTTGCAAACCATAAATATCAAGTAAGTGCACAATTATCAAAACAATTTGAGGCAAACGCAAATGCTGGAACATTCTTGAAATCAGCTACGATCGATTACTCAAATGCAGCAATTACTTCTGCTGATCCAGCAGCACAATGGCCAGCAACAACTGTTGCCGGATTTCAATTAGCAGCTGATGCAGCTGGAACAGGTGCTGGTTCATCAGTAGTTGTTTTAGATAACAAAGAAGCTTCTAAAGGTATCGGAACATACACTATCGAATTTGGACAATACGGTGACGGAACTGCTGACACAACTGCAAAATCTGTTAAATTAACTGTACCAAACACAAACGTTTTACTAGCTGACGAATACACAGCTGAAATCACTTGGACAATCGCTGAAGTATTATAATATAGACGGCGTAATAGTTGAATTATATAGCATACTTTAAGTAGTCATGTTCAAATAAATGGCGAGACAGAAAGAGATTTTCTGTCTCAGCCTTTTTAAAGAGAGGGATAGCGATGAAGAAAAAGCATCTATTATATATAGTAGCAACGGTTATATTAGCTGTGCTTATGCCGATCAAGACATATGCACAAGACAACAGCAGCGGTAACGCAACTGGATTTACATATGAAACAATCAAGCCTGATAATCAAAGAAGTAACGATGTGGGCTATTTTGATTTAAAGATGACATCTGGACAAAAACAAACGGTTAAAATCAAAATCAAAAATCTAGCTTCAGAAGAAATAGAAGTTTCAGTCAAACTGAATGGGACGAAAACAAATGCTAACGGAGTTATTGAATATGGGCCGACAACAATCAAAAAAGATAAATCATTAAAATATGATTTTGAAAATATTGTTAAGGCACCCGAAAAAGTTAAAATACCTGCAAACGCTGAACAGGATGTCGACATAGAAATTACGATGCCAGAAGCATCATTTGATGGTGTGATCTCAGGTGGAATCCAACTTCAAAAAATTGAAAAAGATGAAAAAGCAAAACCAAAGAAGACAGGCGTTATCAATAAATACGCTTATGTTATTGGGATGATACTTTCAGAAACAGATAAAGAAGTTCAAGCGAATCTAGAATTAAATAAAGTCTATGCAGAATTAAACAATTTTAGAAATACGTTTTTTGTAAACTTCTCTAATGTTGAAGCAGCTTATCTGGAAAATATGGCGACACAAGTTCAAATCATGAAAGAAGACAGTGATGAAGTTTTATATGAAACAAAACGTTCTGGTATGAGAATGGCGCCGAATTCATTGATCGATTTTCCAGTCAGTATGGAAGGTGACCGTATGGTTCCAGGAAACTATCGCGCTAAAATTTTAGTGACTTCCGGTGAAAAAAAATGGGAATGGGACGAAAAATTTAAGATTACAGATGAAGAAGCGGACAAATTTAATAACCAAGATGCTGGTTTAGAAGATGTTCAAACCTTTAATTGGCAATTGATTGCAGGAATCGTGGGTGGCGTACTGTTATTAGCGATTATCATTTTCTTTATAATTAGAACGATCAATAAAAAGAAACAAGCGAAGAAAAAACAAGCACGAAAGAAAAGACCTAAAAAATAATGAGTGATACAGCATTTGCTATTTTCAGCTTTAGAATGGAACAGTTCGTTCAATCAAAAAAATTATGGAGGTAAAGAAATGACGATATTGGATTGGTTTTTTATTGTTTCTTTGTCCCTAGCAAGCATAGGAATATTGTTTGCAGGGATCTCCTTTTTTCTGATGATTCAAACCAATAAAGCATTAAAAAAGGTTAAAAGAACGAAAGTTAAAAAGAAAAAAAGTAAACAAAAAAGACGAAAAATCAGAGAACTAACAAAAAAAAGCAAGAAAGAGCGGACTTTTGGGATTGTTTTAAGTCTATTGTTTTTATTATCAGCTCTGAGTGCAGGATATTCTTTGTATTATCAATCAATGCATTTAAGCCCGAAAGATTCTAAGGCTGTAATTCAGGGTTATTATTTATTAGACAATCTTGAAAATGAATTAAAAGAAGCGAAAACAACAGAGAACGATGTAAAAGCAGGAAAAAATATTAAACTGCTGGCAAGTCAACTATCAAGTTATGGTATTTATAAGGCTACGATCAGAAACACAAAACAAGGGCAAAAAGTGCTGAATAAATACTATAAATCAATGAAGGAATTAGGAATCAATGTTTCTTCTCAATCAGATGACTTTTTCAAAGATGAAACTCTTTCAAATGAATTTGAAGCAGATTTAGCAGCAGTGAAACAAAACCAAAAATCAGTAGTCAGCTACTTTAAAATCAATGAAAAAGCGTTGGTAAATAAAAAATAATCTGGTGATTTTATGAAAAAAACAACTCATAAAAAAAGTGACAGACGAAAAGCAAAGCAACAACCAACTCAAAAGCGTTCGCCAAATACGCGACCTAAAAAATATAAGAAAAAAAACGTGAATAAGAAAAAAAGAGGACTTAGAAAAATGAAAGTTCTTTTTTTTGAAATAAGTTTGACGATACTTGTGACGTTTGCAATGGTCTATCTACTTTCTTTTTTTACCTTTTCATTAGCAAAAGTAGAAGGATATTCAATGAGCGATACGCTAGAAGACGGCGATGTTGTTGTTGTCAATAAATTAGCGAAAATCAAGCGATTTGACCTTGTGTATATTCATGTTCCTAATTCTAAGGATAAATCAGTTCGTAGAATCATTGGTCGTCCAGGAGAAAGTTTGTACTATAAAAATGGGCAGCTGTTTATCAATGAAGAGGAAAAAGAGGAACGTTTTATAGCGGATTATAAAAATCAATTTGAAAAAGATGGTATGATGTTTACGGAAGATTTTACTTTAAAAGCTTTGACAGGTGAAGTAACGATCCCTAAAGATAAGTATCTGGTTTTGGGAGATAATCGACCTTACGCAACGGACAGCCGTTACTATCAGTTGGTAGATAAAAAAGAAGTGATTGGTACTGTAGAAATGAGAGTACTGCCGCTACATAAGTTACAACGATTTTGATAAAAACACCTTGATTTTTATAAATTCGTAGGTGTTTTTATTGTATAAACCAAATAGTTCTATGACAATGATAGGAACGAAAGAGTTTTGAGCTAAAAAAATAAAAAGCAAGTTTTTTCTTTGGAAATCTGTTATACTGTTAGCGTTACAAGTTCCCGAAAGGATTTGTTGTAAAGTAGTAGGCTATTCAAAGAAATATGATTTCCATATGACTTGAGTGGGGACTACATTTTGTACAAAGATGCCTTGTAACCGACTAGATTTAGGGGGAATATATTATGACAGAGAGACATTTATTTACATCAGAATCCGTTTCTGAAGGACATCCAGACAAAGTTGCCGATCAAGTGAGTGACGCAATACTAGATGCGATTTTGGAACAAGATCCATTGGCCCGTGTGGCATGTGAAACAAGTGTTACGACAGGGTTGGTTTTAGTTTTTGGAGAGATTTCTACTACAGCTTATGTAGATATTCAAAAAGTTGTTCGACAAACATTGAAAGATATTGGCTATACACGAGCTAAATATGGATTTGATGGTGATACCGTTGCCGTTCTTGTTGCAATCGATGAGCAATCACCAGATATTGCGCAAGGCGTGGATGATGCACTAGAAACACGTGGTGATAAAGATACTAAAGACGATATTGGTGCTGGAGATCAAGGCTTGATGTTTGGTTTTGCAGTGGATGAAACACCAGAACTTATGCCATTACCGATTTCTTTAAGTCATAAACTTGTTCGCCGATTGGCACAATTACGTAAAGAGGGAAAACTTTCTTACCTACGTCCAGATGCTAAATCACAAGTAACTGTGGAGTATGATGAAAATGGCAAACCACAACGTGTAGATACAGTTGTAATCAGCACACAACATGATGAAGAAGCTACGCTGGAGCAAATTCAAAAAGACGTGAAAGCACTCGTTATTGATGAAGTGATCCCAGCAGAATTACTAGATGAAGAAACAAAATACTTTATTAATCCGACAGGTCGCTTTGTTATCGGCGGACCTCAAGGAGATGCCGGCTTGACTGGTCGTAAGATCATCGTAGATACTTATGGCGGTTACGCTCGTCATGGTGGCGGTGCCTTTTCAGGAAAAGATGCGACTAAAGTCGATCGTTCTGCAAGTTACGCAGCACGATATATTGCGAAAAATATCGTTGCAGCGGGCTTAGCTGAAAAAGCAGAAGTCCAATTAGCCTATGCAATTGGTGTAGCACAGCCCGTATCGATTTCAATCAATACTTTTGGGACAAGCGAAGTATCTGAAAGCAAATTGATTGTAGCTGTTCGGGAAAACTTTGACCTGCGACCAGCAGGAATTATTGAAATGCTTGACTTACGTCGTCCAATCTACAAACAGACAGCTGCATATGGTCATTTTGGTCGTACAGACATTGAACTACCTTGGGAGCAGACAGATAAAGTCGATGCAATCAAGAAAAGCTTGATGGAGTAAACGAGGCGGCGCTACTAATGAAAATTAGTGGCGCCGTTTTGCTGTGAATCACCACGACTGGCTCCGCCAGAGTGGATGATGAACAGTACTTGGCGACCAAATGGAGAGAAGTTACCATACTAGTGAAACACCAAACGCTATAATCTCAAGTAACAAATAGAAGTTATCAACGAAAGTGCTTGAAAGTACCAAACGCTGTAATCCCAAGTAACAAATAGAAGTTATCAACGAAAGTGCTTGAAAGTACCAAACGCTGTAATCTCAAGTAACAAATAGAAGCTAGCAACCAAAGTACTTATAATCACCAAATGTCATAAACCAAACAACAAATAGAAGCCAACAACTCACAAATTAATCATGGATTAGGTTACAATAAACCTAAAAACTCTAATAGTAATGTAAAAGTCTTACAACCGTAACAACAAAACTCTGTAAAGTAATCATAAGTAACTTTATTAAACTAAAAAATACCAAAAGGATGGAGATACATGGAAAGAAAAACAAACGTCAAACTTGTAACAATCAGTGTTTTCGTTGCAACGTTTATGACAGCAATCGAAGGAACGATCGTTTCAACAGCGATGCCAACGATCGTAGGATCACTGCACGGCATGGAAATCATGAACTGGGTTTTTTCTATTTATTTATTAACAAATGCGATGCTAACACCAATTTACGGAAAGCTAGCAGATAAAATTGGGCGTAAACCAATATTCATGATTGGAATTATTATTTTTATTATTGGTTCATCACTTTGCGGTTTAGCCCAAAATATGATCACCTTAATCATTGCTCGAGCAATTCAAGGGATCGGAGCAGGGGCAATAATGCCGGTTGCTTTGACGATTTTGGCTGATATCTATTCAATTGATAAACGAGCAAAAATGTTAGGATTGAACAGTGCAGCTTGGGGAATTGCTAGTATTTTTGGTCCACTTGCTGGTGGGTTTATTGTAGATACTGTTGGCTGGCATTGGATTTTCTTCATTAATGTACCGATTGGACTTGTATTGATGGGCTTGATCGCTTACTTTTTAGTTGAACCAAAAAGAGAAAAATCCAAAGTACCAATGGATATCTTAGGCAGTGTTCAGTTGATGTTCGTCTTACTAACGCTATTATTAGGATTTCAATTGATTGGTGATGGCGGATTTGATTTAAAAGTTTTCCTTTGTTTAGGAGCGTCTGTTCTATTCTTTATTGGCTTTATTTTTGTGGAAAAAAGAGCCAAAGATCCTGTTATCGATTTGATGCTGTTCAAAAATTCCACTTTTGTGATCGTCAATATCGTAGCTGCCTTGATCAGTGGATTTTTGATGGGCGTGGAAGTCTATATCCCAATGTGGATGCAAGGGGTGTTAGGCAAAAGCGCTGGGATTGGCGGTCTTGTTTTAGCACCAATGTCAATTTTATGGATGGTAGGTTCGTTTATTGCTAGTAATTTAATGGAGAAGCATACAACAAAAAGAGTGCTGACAATTGGTTTAAGTATTACACTATTAGGTGGTATTTTCTTAGTATTGGTTCCAGCAACAATTTCATTTGTCTGGTTCTTCGCAATTTCTTCTGTTTTAGGCGTTGGCTTTGGGATTACGATCACAACAACTACAGTGACGGCTCAAAGCAGTGTCGATCCGTCAGAAATGGGAGTAGCCACATCATTCAATACATTGGCGAGAACGATTGGTCAAACGTTGATGGTTTCAATTTTCGGTGTGATCATTAATGCAGTGACAACTTCAGAATTAGCTAAAAGTACCTTACAGGTCGACCCAGATGTGATGAATCAACTTGTTAATCCACATACGGCTAATACGATACCAGCAGATTTACTGAGACCTCTACGTGGCATGCTTTATGCCGGACTTCATAATGTGTATGTCGTTGGAATTGGACTGATTATTGTTGCAATTATTTTAAATGTAAGTGTAAAAAAGAGAGTAGTTAATTAGGGCGTGGCTATTTCTTTATGAAAAAGAACAATAGAATACGAAATTTTGACATGAAAAAGTCATATTTGCTTTGTATTATATAGACATACCAAGAGAAAACAACTAAAAACATTTTTCATTTGTAACTCCTCCCTCGAGGCTGGAGCAGAAGTGCTTAACTCAGAAGAAACAAACAGGAGTTGCTTTTGTTCCAGCCGTTTATGCAGATTCCAAGTGATTAAGCGATGACTTACAGAGTCATCGCTTAATCACTTTTTTTGTTATACATATTTAGTCAAAAATTTCGGAATTTAATGCTACAATGGTAGAAAACAGGAAACGAGGGATGTTGGATGGCTTTTTTACAAGCAAGCATTTATTCAAACGTATTAGAAATGGAAGTATCATTGAATGTGATTTTACCTCAAAAAACGGAGAAAAAAATTGGGACGGCAACGAAAGGAAAGTTTACAGATGTCCCCGTTATGTATCTCCTTCACGGAATGGGTGGAAATCATAGTGTATGGGAACGCCGCACATCGATAGAACGTTATGTTTCAGATTTAGGTTTGGCTGTGATCATGCCTTCAACCGATTTGGGTTGGTATACAGATACAAGCTATGAAATGAATTACTGGACATTTATTTCAGAGGAATTGCCGGAGATCTGTCATGAATTATTCCCGCAATTAACCACGAAAAGAGAAAAAACATTTGCAGTTGGACTTTCAATGGGAGGGTATGGTGCCTTAAAACTTGGGTTAGCTAAATCAGAAAACTTTGGAGCCATAGCCTCTTTATCTGGAGCAGTGAATCTTGCGGACAGAATGGAGGACCTTTTAGCGGTTAGAAGCAGAAAATTCTGGGAAGGGATTTTTGGACCGCTGGAACATGTGAAAGGATCAGCCAATGATCCGATGTTTTTACTTGAACAGCTTGTAAAAGACGGGAAAAAAGCACCTAATATATTTCTGTGTTGCGGAAAAGAGGATTTGCTTTTGTATGGAAATCAAAAAATGTCAGAGGCATTGACGGCGCATAACATTGAACACACTTTCGAAACTGGGACAGGCAATCATGACTGGATTTTCTGGGATAAATGGATTCAACGAGTATTAGAATGGCTCCCATTAGAGAAATAAAAATCAAAAAGCTTAGACAAATAAAAAATGTCTAAGCTTTTTTGCGTATCTACTATTAGATGAACGTATCTAAACCATTTAAAAATACACGTAATGTCTTCATAAAAAAATCTTTCTGCTTTTCTTTGTGTCGATATTGAATACTATCATTGATATTATCTAAGTTTTGTTCCTGAACATATTGCTTCATCAAGATGATTTGTTGTTTCAAATATTCATCACCTGCTACGACTTTATTATATAATTTTTTCTCTTCAGTAGAGTCCATCAGCATGCCAAATAATAAATGTTGCAAAGAAGTAATCGTCATGTAGCTTAATTCAATTGAAAATCCAGCTTCTTTCAAAACACCAAGCATCGCATCAAGATTTCTCAAGCGTGAAGGATAAGAAGGGATTGTGTGTACTTCAATTTCTAAAGCACAAGGATAATGCTGATACAATTCATAATAATTGTCCATATAAGCATAAATCGTTTCTTTCCAGTTTTTTTGCGGCTTAGGCGGTATAAAATGATTCTCTATTTCTTCAGCCATACTTTGTAGCAAGGCCTGTTTATTTTCAACATGCCAGTATATCGCAGGGGCTTGAATTCCGAGTTTTTGAGCGACTTTTCGCATGGATAGTTTTTCCAATTCAGGGTTTTCTGTTAGTAATTGAAAAGCTGCCTGAACGATTTTTTCTTTCGATAATTTTGAGTCCAATTTTCTCATCCTTTATATAAAAAATATAAGCTAACTTCTTGAATTTCACTTCCAAAAATGGTAAATTGTTATGCAGCCTAATTTTACAGTGTTAAGTTTGTGAAATCAATAAAAGCGAACGTGTCTCGCAAATTTATCTATCATCATATAATAACACTAAATAATCATTGAAAGTTGCACAATGAATCAGATTAGGCGAGTTTTACAAAGAAAGTTGGGATCAAGTGAGTATTATTATGGAACATGTCAAAAAGTACAAGTTGGAAGTTACTATAGCATTGTTCACCGTTATCGTTATGGTCATGTCGGCTTTATGGCAGCCAAAACTATTACAAAAAGTATTAGAAGCAATTATTAAAGATGATAAGAGTCAAATGAAAGAACTTGGTTTATATTTGATCGGGATAGCTGGATTAGGATTGATTGCAGGTGTATTTAATACGATTTATTCTGCAAAAGTTGCACAAGGTGTGAGTGCAGATATTCGTGAAGCGACTTTTCGTAAGATCCAGACTTTTTCATTTGGAAATATTGAAGAATTTTCAGCTGGGAATTTAGTTGTTCGTTTAACAAATGATGTGACTCAAATTCAAAATGTGATCATGATTGCATTGCAGTCTCTGTTTAGAATCCCGATTCTTTTTATTGGGAGCTTCATTTTAGCAATGATGACCTTGCCGCAATTATGGTGGGTGATCGTTTTACTAGTTGTAGCAGTATTTATTATCACAGCACTATCATTTTCACAAATGGGCAAGCATTTTATGATTATTCAAACGTTGATTGATAAAGTAAACGGCTTAGCTAAAGAAAATCTTTTAGGAATTCGAGTAGTTAAATCTTTTGTTCAAGAGAAAAATGAATTAAACCGTTTCACTAAAGTCAGTGACGAATTAACGAAACACAATTTGATTGTTGGTACATTGTTTTCAGTGATGATTCCATCATTTATGTTGGCAGCAAATTTAGCGATCGTTGGATCAATTTTTCTTGTCAGCAATTTAGTGAAAGACGACCCAACTGTGATTGGTGGAGTAGCTTCATTTATGAGTTATTTGATGCAAATCATGATGGCGATCATTATTGGTGGGATGATGATGATGATGACTTCTCGAGCAGCTGTTTCTATCAAGCGGATCAAAGAAGTGATGGATACAGTTCCAGCACTTACTTACAAAGATGTTCCAGAACAGAATTTGGATGGTCAGGTAGTTTTTGACCATGTTAGCTTCCGTTATCCAGGGGATGATGTGGATACATTGAAGGATGTTTCATTTTCTATCAAACCAGGAGAAATGATTGGTATCGTTGGGGCTACTGGCGCAGGGAAATCAACATTAGCCCAATTGATTCCTCGATTGTTTGATCCATCTGAAGGAACTGTTTCAGTTGGCGGTGTTGATTTACGTGATGTCAATGAACACAGTTTGCGTAAAGCTGTATCTTTTGTGTTACAAAAAGCGATTCTTTTCTCTGGTACGATTTCACAAAATTTACGACAAGGGAAAAAAGACGCTAGCGATGCAGATATGAGCCGTGCAACTGAAATTGCACAAGCAAAAGAATTTATCGAAAAATTATCATTACAATATGAAGCACCAGTTGCTGAACGAAGTAATAATTTTTCTGGTGGTCAAAAACAACGTTTATCTATTTCACGTGGTGTCATTGGTGATCCGAAGATATTGATTTTAGATGACAGTACAAGTGCTTTAGATGCACGTTCTGAACGTTTAGTCAGAGAAGCGTTGGATAAGGATTTGAAAGAAACGACAACGATTGTGATTGCACAAAAGATTTCTTCTGTCGTTCATGCAGACCGTATTTTAGTTTTAGATAAAGGACAATTGGTTGGCGAAGGCTCTCACGAAGAACTAGTAAAAACCAATCCAGTTTATCAAGAAATCTATGAAACACAAAAAGGAAAGGATGAAGATAATGACTGATTTAATCAGAGCAAGTAAATTCTTTTATCATTATTTAAAACGTTATAAACTTTCCTTCTTCTTCATTTTTGTAACAATTATCATTGCCACTTATTTACAAGTAAAAGCACCACAATTTATCGGAGAAGCCATTCAAGAGCTTGCAAATTACGTGGGAGCATTGATGCAAGGAACAGATGATAAGAGTAAATTCATTGATATTATCTGGAAGTTATTGATTTTTTATGTACTGACAAGTGCAGCAAATTTTATTTACAGCATCTTGTTTACACAAGTTGTAGGAAAATCAACGAATCGAATGCGGATAGGCTTGTTCAATAAATTAGAAAAGTTGACGATTCGTTTCTTTGATTCGCATCAAGATGGTGAAATTTTAAGTCGTTTTACTAGTGATTTAGATAATATTCAAAATAGTTTGAATCAAGCATTATTGCAAGTATTGACCAACATTGCTTTGTTTGTGGGAATCTTGATCATGATGTTCCGTCAAAATGTTCAGTTGGCCTGGGCAACGATCGCTTCTACACCAGTAGCTATTTTGATTGCAGTCGTTGTAATCAGCAAAGCACGTAAATATGTTGATATCCAACAAGATGAAGTTGGTAAATTGAATGGTTATATGGATGAAAAAATCAGCGGCCAACGCGTGATCATCACAAATGGCTTGCAAGAGGAAACGATTGATGGCTTTTTGGAACACAATGAAACAGTACGCAAAGCTACATTTAAAGGACAAGTCTATTCAGGTTTGTTATTTCCAATGATGCAAGGAATGTCTTTAGTAAATACTGCTATCGTGATTTTCTTTGGTGGTTGGTTAGCATTGAACGGAGATTTAGAAAAGACTGTAGCTTTAGGGTTAGTTGTAACATTCGTTCAATATTCACAACAATATTATCAACCGTTGATGCAAATTTCTTCTGGATACAGCATGATCCAATTAGCGATCACAGGTGCTAGACGATTAAATGAGATGTTTGATGAACCGGATGAAATCAATCCTAAAGATGGAAAAGAAATCAATGGCATCAACGAATCTGTTGCATTGAATCATGTTGACTTTGGATATGATCCAGAAGTTCCTATTCTAAAAGATGTCTCCATCGACGTTAAAAAAGGCGAGATGGTAGCTTTAGTTGGGCCAACAGGATCTGGTAAGACTACGATTATGAATTTGTTGAATCGTTTTTATGATGTAACTAGTGGTTCTGTTCGGTTTGATGGAACGGATATTCGCGAAATTGAATTAAGTAGTTTGCGAACGCATGTTGGGATTGTTCTACAAGATTCCGTCCTATTTGCTGGAACGATTCGAGCGAATATAGCATTTGGAAAACCAGAAGCTACTGAAGGAGAAATTATAGAAGCCGCTAAACAAGCAAACATCCATGAGTTTATCATGGAGCAAGAAAAGGGCTATGATACTGAAATAACTGAAGAAAACAACATTTTCAGTACTGGACAAAAGCAATTGATCAGCATCGCGCGTACGATTATTACCAATCCATCGTTGCTGATTTTAGATGAAGCGACAAGTAATGTTGATACCGTAACAGAAGCGAAAATTCAAAAAGCTATGGATGAAGCAATCAAAGGCAGAACCAGTTTCGTGATTGCCCATCGATTGAAAACAATTTTGAATGCAGATCGTATCGTTGTTTTAAGAAATGGTGAAGTGATCGAAGAAGGTAGTCACCATGAATTGTTGAAACAAGATGGTTTTTATGCAGAACTTTATCATAATCAATTTGTGTTCGAATAAAATAGAGCAAAAAGAGCAGGGCTCAGAAGTGGTTAACTCCAATTAATAATAAGTTGCTTCTGTTACTACCATTTATCTGGTTCACTTTGTACTTAGAGAAACTACGGAGAGAGTCCAGAAGAAATCAGAGCAGGAGCTTCAAAGTTGGTTGGAACAGATAAGCATCAATAGATTCACTAAAAATAGCAGATAAAATCAGCCAACATTGATTTTATCTGCTATTCTCTTTTATTATTCGTAGATAAACCCAAAGAAATTCTAAAATTTACGACTTTGCTTTTTTCTCAATACAAAACAAAATCGGCGGGTTATTCTTCTGATTGATAAATTGATAAGTTAATACGCTATAGTTTTCTTGCGGTAGCTCTTGGCAATAATTTTGTATAAGAGCTAATTCTGCTTCTCCGCCAAGGTGACCATAATAAACCACTACAATAATACGACCTTTAGGTGCTAAGCGAGGAAGTAAAGCATCAAGGGCTTTTTTAGTTGTATATGGTTTTGTGATGATTTGCTTATCACTTTTAGGAAGGTAACCTAGATTAAAAACAGCTGCGGATAGTTGCGTTTTTTCTGGAAGGGTTGTATCGATCGTTTCATGTCCTTTATGATTTAAACGAGCCTGATTGATTAAGTCTGATTCAGTGAGTTTCTTTTCAGTGTTTATCAATGCTTGTTCTTGTACATCAAAGGCATAAACTAATCCGGTTGAACCTACAAGTTGTGCTAGAAAAGCTGTATCGTTTCCGTTACCCATAGTAGCATCAACAACCGTATCGCCTTCTTGAATCACCTCTTGCAAAAGCGTGTGACTAAAATGAAGTGCTGTCTGCAACATTAAATAAGCAACTCCTTTTCTACTCGTACATTATATTTTCCTTGAACACTATCACGACGTTTCATTTCATCATCGATAGCATTTAAAACTTCCCATTTCTTCAAGCTCCACATCGGGCCAACTAAAGTATCGGTGGGTGCATCTCCTGTTAAACGGTGGATAACGATTTCTGGAGGAATCATTTCCAACTGATCGCAAATAACGTCAACATAGTCTTTTCGTGTCATCAATTGCAAACGACCTTCATGATAATCTCGCAACATTCGTGTATTGGTCATCAGATGTAGCAGGTGTAATTTAATTCCTTGGATATCAGAATCAAGAATCGTTCGGCGAACATTTTCTTTCATCATCACTAAGCTTTCACCTGGTAAACCATTGATTAGGTGCGTACAAACTCGAATAGCATGCTTACGTAATTTCGCTACACCATCTAAGTAAGTTTGATAATCATGTGCTCTGTTGATCGTAGTACTCGTATGTTCATAAGTCGTCTGTAAGCCTAATTCTACCCATAAATAATAACGTTGATTCAACTCAGCTAAATACTCCACCACATCATCTGGCAGACAATCTGGACGTGTTCCAATCGAAATACCAACGACGCCTTCTTCATTTAGAACTTGTTCAAAACGATGACGAATGACTTCTACAGGAGCATGTGTATTAGTGAAATTTTGAAAATAAACGATGTATTGGTCGACTTGAGGCCATTTCTTATGCATCATGTGAATTTCTTTTTGAAATTGAATCGGTAACGGATCTTTAGGTGCAACGATCATATCACCAGATCCCGAAACGCTACAAAATGTACAGCCGCCTTTAGCCACAGTACCGTCACGGTTAGGACAATCAAATCCGCCATCCAACGGAACCTTAAAAATTTTTCCGCCAAATTGCTGACGTAACGCATAATTCCATGAATGATAGCGTTTATTAGGATCTTCTGTATATGCAAATTCAGACATAGTTCTTCTTCTTTCTATTGTTGTTTATTTTTAAAGCGCCAAACAAAACGTTTTTCTAAGTAAATTGGATAAGTCATAAGTAGCCAAGCTAAACCAAAACAAAAACCACCTAAAACGTCACTAGGGAAGTGAACACCAGCATAAATTCGGCTGACTCCAATCAAAAAGATACCTAGACCTAATAAGATTTGTAAAAATAAGCATAGTTTTTTTTGTTTAATAAATTGTGGTAACAATAAAATAATCGTACCATACAATAACACGCTGCCAGTAGAATGCCCACTAGGGAAACTGTAACTATGCTCTGATACTAAATGATCCAATGTTGGACGAGGACGCATGAATAACAACTTGATCAAAGGATTTGCAACACCGGCAATCAATCCTGTATTGATCAAAAGCCAAAGTGTTTCGGCATAATATTTTCCTCTAAATAATATGAAGGCGATCGTCACACAGAGAATCCCCACCGTTAATGGATCAGCAAACTTTGTATACCAAATAAAAAATTGATTAGCATGAGGATAAGGGGCTCGAACAAGGTTTGTAATTGTTTGATCGAATCCATTCAACCATGTTGGATAAAAACGCACCACATAGCCTAAAAACATAAAGACAACTAAAAAACAACTGCCCGCAAATTGGTAGTATAATTTATTTTTCATGAGAAATCCTTTCCTATATAGATAAAGTTTATTATAACATCAAATAATCAAGAACACATCTGAGAATAAAAAAAGAAAAGCCCCTAACAAAACTAAAACTCAGTTTTATCAGGGGTTTACAATCCAAATAAATGATAGTGAAAAGAAATAAACGCTTCGGTTTAATCCTTTTTAAATCAAAGATCATTACTCTTCATCATCTTCAAAATCAGAAGGACCTTCAATTGAAATGTCACCAGATTTTGTTTGCAGATCAATTATTTTTGATCCTTTTCCTCGTTTATAGGAAGTACGTTCTTTACCAAAAATTGTGCTATCACCCAACTTAGTTTTTGTTTTGATCGCAATATCATACAAAATCTCTTCTGTATGAAGTTGTATATCACCTCGTTGAGATTCAACAGTCAGTTTTTTAGGAATTTCTGTTCCATACAGTGAAAAGTCGCCATTGATACTTTTAACCTCAGCTTCACCTTTAAGATTAGTTGCTTGAATATCACCATTTGTAGCTTCAATTTTAGCAATTCCTTTGGTGTTATTTAAAGTAATATCGCCAGATGTACTAACAGCAGACCAATTTGAAGCGCCAAAATCACTTACTTGTATGTCGCCGTTGGTGGTTTTAAATGTCGATTTATCGGTTTTGACATCAGAATTAACGTTTAAATAGCCATTGTTGGTTTCAGCAGCTAACTTTTCTGCATTGATATTGTTAATGGTGATATCTGCATTATTCATTGTAATAGAAAAATCTTTCGTTGTAACATTTGAAAAATTGATAGACCCTTCGCTCTTTCCGTCGATGACTAAACGTTCTGTACTATCAGGAATCGTCAAAGTCACTGCTGATCCTCTATCGAAAATACCAATTTTTACCCCTTCAAGTGCTATCTTTTTCTTTTCGCTAGTAGCAGAAATAGTCATTTGATCATTTTTTTCTTTAACCTCTAATGAGCTGTTAAGTGAAACAGGAGCGGAACTTCTAGTATTCATCACTACTTGATTAGAGCTTTCAGTTAAGATGTAAAAATCTGCATCTCCTGAAAGATCTAGGTGAATTTCTTTTGTACTTTGTTTATTTTTTATCTCATAACTTTGTTTTTTTGTGTCTGTCATAGAATCTTCAGCGCGTCTGAAATAAACGGCACTGCCTATTCCGCCGATTATCATGGCTAACACTCCGATGGTTAGAAAAAAAGCAGTTGTCTTTTTCATACTAAATCTCTCCTCTTAAAACTTGGATATTCCATTGTAAATAACGTCTTAGGACTTTTCCAAAAAACTTAGTTAACGGAGTCAAAATCAAAATTCCAATGACTCCTGCACCACAAAGAAAAATACTTAAGAACATTTGGAACATTGTTGCATCATTAAAGCCAGCAACCACGGAGATTCCGCCTAGTATAGGTGAAAATAAAAAGACCACCGCGACGAGCCAACAAGCGAAAAATATCATAATAAAAGCAAATATAAACCAAATCATTAAAAGAAAATTAAGCGAAAGAACTCCAGCTACTTGACAGAATCTAGTGAAACCACTATGACGAGGACGTTCGTATGTCTGATAAGTATCGTCATAAGGATGTTCAGGCGCTTCTTCATAATAGTAGTCATTAGTCACATTAGGCTGGATTTCTTGCCAGCCATCTCGTTCAAGCTTTTTTTCAGGAATTGCGATATCAAATTCTTGTAAAATTTCTTCAGCGATACTTCTTGGTTTACCTAAACTTTTCGCAATCTCTTCTTCTGTTTCTCCAGCAGCCGAACGTTCATCAAAAATTGTTTCATATTTATTCAAGACGAATGCTTGCTGTTGGGGTGTTAAAGGCTTCAGGTAAATTTTTAATTCAATTAAAAAGTGCTCTTTATTCATCTTTTCCCCTCATTTCATTTTACAATCGTATTACTTCTTCTCAACTATAATTATTTTTTGAGGGAATAACAAGTACTTAAGTAAAAAATCAGCCTAAAGTAAAGAGGGGTGTCAGTCTTGAGACCTAGTCATATTGATGCAAATCTTAGGAGGAGCTATAGACAGAAAATAAACAAAAGGGAATGAAATAAATTACATTTTTATTTATATTTTCCAGAAGGAAAAATTAAAAAATATTTCTATTTTCTTTGAAAAAAGGGTATACTATAAATTAAGGAATACTTTTTTAAGAAAATTTGGAGGATATACTATGGAGAAGTACAAAACATCAAGAAAAGAGCGGAGGAAAGCGGAGCAGAATAAGCTTGCTCACGAACAGTTTAAAAAAGGGACAACTGTCCTTAGCTCTGCTATTGTTGTGTCATCTATTGCCGCACCGATTGCCGCACCTAAAACAGCTGAAGCAACAGAAGATCAAACGTCAAGTGCTCAAGTAAGTTACTCAGATACAAATACACATACAGAAGCCGTTCAAACGCAAGCGACGACTGATTCAAACGATTCGATGACACAAGAGACTCAGACAACAGCACCTGATATGTCTTCAAGTGAAGAACTGTCTGAAACTAAAGACTCATCAGAATTAAATACATCAGAAACAACACAAAGCACTGAGACAATTGAATCTACTGAAGACTCGACTGAAGCAACTGATTCTTCCACAACTGATAAAGAAACGGAAGAAGTAACTGTACCTGATCTTTCAATGCGTTCAGCATTTTCTGCGCAATCTAGAAGTGTTAGCCCGAGCGCTTTTATCGCTGAAATTTCAGGACATGCCCAATCTGTTGCGGCTGCAAATGATTTGTACGCTTCCGTAATGATGGCACAAGCAATCCTTGAAAGCGACTGGGGAAAAAGTACTCTATCAGCAGCTCCAAACCATAATTTATTTGGGATTAAAGGAAGTTATCAAGGACAGTCTGTTACGATGAAGACGTGGGAAGTTATTAATGGTCAGTGGGTTCAAGTAAACGCTGCTTTTAGAAAATATCCTTCTTTTTCAGAGTCATTTAGTGATAATGCCTACGTTTTAAAAAATACATCTTTCCAAGCTGGAGTTTATTACTATTCTGGCGCATGGAAAAGTAATACAAGTTCATACAGAGATGCAACAGCTTGGTTGACTGGACGCTATGCAACAGATCCAAGTTATAATACGAAGCTAAATAATATTATTACAACGTATAATTTAACACAATATGATACTCCATCTTCTGGAGGCGGTAATACAGGCGGTAATACAGGCGGTGACACTGGAGGTAGCAATACTGGAGGCGGCAACACAGGTGGTAATACTGGCGGCAATACAGGTGGTGGAACCAGTACCCAAGATGTGATTCATACGGTAAAAGCTGGCGACAGTCTGTGGGCTTTAGCTGCTCGATATGGAACATCAATCGCCAATATCAAAAGCTGGAATAGCCTTTCTAGCGATGTGATTTATGTAGGTCAAAAATTAGTTGTTGGTAAAGGTTCTGGTAACACTGGAGGTAACACAGGTGGAAATACCGGAGGCGGATCTACAGGAAATACTGGTGGATCAGGAAATACAGGAACAAACAATACGTATTATACAGTAAAATCAGGAGATTCTTTATGGGCAATCGCTAATGCAAACGGCGTAAGCATTGCGAATTTACGTCAGTGGAACAATTTAAGTGGCGATATTATCCATCCAGGTCAACGCCTGATCGTTAAAAAAGATCAAGGCAGCACTGGCGGTGGAAATACTGGAGGCGGATCTACAGGGAATACTGGTGGATCAAGCAATACAGGTACAACTAACTCATATTATACAGTAAAATCAGGAGATTCCTTGTGGGCAATCGCTAATGCAAACGGCATAAGTATTGCTAATTTACGTCAATGGAACAACCTAAGTGGAGATATTATTTATCCAGGTCAACGTTTGATCGTTAAAAAAGGCCAAGGCAGCACAGGTAGTGGAAATACCGGAGGCGGATCTACAGGAAATACTGGTGGATCAAGTAACACAGGAACAACTAACTCGCAATACACAGTAAAATCAGGAGATTCCTTATGGGCAATCGCTAATGCAAACGGCGTAAGTGTTGCCAACCTACGTCAATGGAACAACTTGAGTGGCGATATTATCTATCCAGGTCAACGTTTGATTGTTAAAAAAGGCAGCTCAGCAGGTAGCAGCAATACTTCTAATAATCAAGGTGGTAGTCAAACAGGTAGCACACATACTGTAAAAGGTGGAGATACCTTGTGGGATCTTGCTCAAAAATATGGAACGAGCGTTCAAAAAATCAAACAACTGAATGGTTTATCCGGTGATACAATTTACATTGGACAAAAACTGAAAGTTAAATAAAAACGATTGAAATCACCAGAGAAGTTTGGTAGTATGGAAACACACACCTGATAGATAAACAGTGAAAAGGAATAGTAGAAAGAACCATGTTTTAGAGAGCGTATGGTTGGTGAAAATACGCACAGAAGCTTTCGAACTCGCCTTTGAGTTATTTTACTGAATAGTACTTGAATGAAACGCTTGAGATTTGTTCAGGTTATGATGAATAACAGAACTTTGGACTGTATTTATCCTCACTTTAGTAGGTAAGATCGGTGACGACCGTTACAACATTAAGGCTTGTATCATTACAAGTAAATTTAGGTGGTACCACGTTGCATGTCACACGTCCTATAGGAACTATTTCCTGTAGGACGTTTTTTATTGCAAAACTAATGATCTGCAATTCTAGGTACAATCAACCAGCAGAATGAAAGTTAGTCAAAATAGGAGGAGAATACACGTGAGTTATGAGCACAAAAAGATTGAGAAAAAATGGCAAAAATATTGGGCTAAGCATAATAGCTTTACTACCCAAGATGATCCTAGCAAAAAGAAATTCTACGCATTAGATATGTTTCCCTATCCATCTGGTCAAGGGCTACATGTTGGTCATCCAGAAGGATATACAGCAACGGACATTTTATCTCGTATGAAAAGAAGTCAAGGATACAGCGTGCTACATCCGATGGGATGGGATGCATTTGGTTTGCCAGCAGAACAATATGCACTAGATACGGGAAATGATCCAGCAGAATTTACGAAAAAAAATATTGAAACCTTCAAACGTCAAATCAATTCTTTAGGTTTCAGTTATGATTGGAATCGTGAAATCAATACAACGGATCCAGAATATTACAAATGGACGCAATGGATTTTTACAAAACTATATGAACATGGTTTAGCTTATGAAGCAGAAGTGGCAGTTAACTGGGTACCAGAACTTGGAACGGTTATTTCAAATGAAGAAGTGATCGATGGCAAAAGCGAACGTGGCGGGTATGATGTTGTTAGAAAACCTATGCGTCAATGGATGCTGAAAATTACAGCGTATGCAGATCGTTTATTAGATGATTTAGATTTAGTTGATTGGCCAGAAAGTATCAAGGATATGCAACGTAATTGGATCGGACGTTCTGAAGGAGCCAATGTCGATTTCAAAATCAAAGGAAGCAATGATACAATCACTGTTTTCACAACGCGTGCAGATACGTTATTTGGTGCTAGTTATTTAGTCGTTGCACCTGAGTTGAAAATAGTTGATGAGATTACAACTCCTGAGCAAAAAGCAGCAGTCACTGCTTATCAAGAAGAGGTAAGTAAAAAATCTGATTTAGATCGTACAGATTTATCTAAAACAAAAACTGGGGCCTTTACGGGAGCCTATGCGATCAATCCAGTGAACGGCAAAGAAATCCCAATCTGGATTGCAGATTACGTTCTAGGAAGCTATGGAACAGGCGCTGTCATGGCTGTTCCTGCTCATGATGAAAGAGATTACGCATTTGCTGATAAATTCGGCATCGAAATGATTCAAGTCATTGAAGGTGGAGATATCACGAAAGAAGTTTTCACTGGAGATGGTCTTCATATCAATTCTGGCTTCTTAGACGGCTTAAAAAAAGATGAAGCAAATGAAAAAATGTACCAGTGGCTAGAAGAAAATGGCTGTGGTAAAAAAGAAGTCACTTATCGATTACGTGATTGGCTATTTTCTCGTCAACGCTATTGGGGTGAACCAATTCCCGTGATCCATTGGGAAGACGGTACAACAACGACCGTTCCGGAATCTGAATTACCATTGAGATTACCAAAAACTGATGATATCAAACCAAGTGGGACTGGAGAATCACCGCTTGCCAATATTACTGAATGGATCAATGTAGTCGATCCTGAAACAGGTAAAAAAGGTAAACGTGAAACCAATACAATGCCGCAATGGGCAGGTAGTTCATGGTATCATTTACGCTATATCGATCCACACAATAAAAATGAACTTGCCAACTATGAAAAATTAGAACGTTGGTTGCCTGTAGATATCTATATTGGTGGAGCAGAACATGCTGTTCTTCACCTATTATACGCTCGTTTCTGGCACAAATTCTTGTATGATATTGGTGTTGTACCAACAAAAGAACCTTACCAAAAACTATATAATCAAGGAATGATCCTAGGCCAAAGTTTCCGTGATAGCCGCGGTGTATTAGTTCCTACGAATATGGTAGAAAAGCGCGACGGAATCTGGGTAAATATCGAAACGGGTGAAGCGTTAGAAGAAGCACCAGCTAAAATGAGTAAATCATTGAAAAACGTTGTAAATCCTGATGATGTTGTTGAAAAATACGGCGCAGATACACTAAGAATGTATGAAATGTTCATGGGTCCTCTTGATGCATCAATTGCTTGGAGTGAAAATGGTCTTGAAGGAAGTCGTAAGTTCTTAGATCGTGTATGGCGTTTGATCGTAGATGAAAATAATAAAATGCGTGATCGCATCACAACTGTAAATGATGGCCGCTTAACTAAAGTCTATAATCAAACAGTGAAAAAAGCGACAGAGGATATGGAAAACCTACACTTTAACACAGCGATTTCTCAGTTGATGGTCTTTGTGAATGAAGCCAATAAAGTTGATGTTTTGCCGTATGAGTACATTGAAGGATTCGTTCAATTACTAGCACCAATTGCGCCGCATATCGGTGAAGAGCTATGGTCAATCCTAGGAAATGAAGACAGTTTGACGAATGCGCCTTGGCCAACATATGATGAAGCGGCATTAATCGAAGATGAGGTCGAAGTTGTTTTCCAAGTGAATGGAAAAGTTCGTGCAAAATTAAATATCGCTCGAGGCTTAAGTAAAGAAGAATTAGAAGAGAAAGCTTTAGCAACAGAAGAAATCCAATCATTTATTGAAGGAAAAACAGTGCGAAAAGTTATTGTTGTTCCAGATAAATTGGTGAATATTGTAGCAAATTAAATAATTTAGTAATGAGTCAGGGACAGAGGCATTTAACTTCAAAAAATAAGAAGTTTGAATGTTCCTGTCCCTATTTCAGTTACTATTTCATTTAAAGAATCATCCAGCCAAACTTCACCCAAAGCATCAGAAAAGCATAAAACCCACTTTGCACAATTTAAAACATCATGCTACAATACAACTAAGAAATGACGAAGGTGGTGAATAAGTACAATGGTCAACATGCCAAAAATAACAGCAAGTATTTCATATATAATAGCGTACCTAGCTTTTTGTCATGTTATTATTTCCAATTTTTTATCTCAAGGGACAAGTGTGTCCAAAAAGGGATAATCAATTGAATAAAACAGACCATTCAGACTTATTTACTTAAAAATGATCAGTCATAAAATAACAAGATGATCACAGTTGGATCAAGCCAAAACTGTCAACGATCGAACAGTGAGGAATTTGTAGTTAATAGTAGATAATGAAGGTTGAACAGAGAATGTTGTTCAGCTTTTTTGTGTACGCTAAAAATAGCTTTACTAGTCTAAAAAAGATAATCATCATTTATGTTCATCTGTCTGAATGGCAGAAAGAGGAAGAAAATGTTAGTACAATTACAAAAAATCACCAAAAATTACGGGACAGTGCCACTTTTTGAAGAATTAAATCTACAAATAAACGCAGGCGAAAAAATTGGCTTGATCGGCACAAATGGATCAGGTAAATCAACGATTTTAAAAATTATTACAGGAGCGGAAAGCATTGATTCAGGAACGATCAGCTGTAAAAAAAGTAGTCGGATCGGCTATCTAGCACAAATACCAGAAGCAAGTGAGCAGAATGTAAAGACTTATTTATTAGAAACCTTTACATTATTGAATGACATTCAAAAACAATTAACCTATTTAGAAGAACAAATGGCAGTACAAGAATGTGACCTAGAAAAAATCTTAACTCGCTACGGTCAAAAACAAGAGGAATTCCAGCAGGCTGGCGGCTATGAAATGGAAAATCAATTGGAAATGATCACGAATGGTTTAATGATCGCTCATTTATTGCCAAAAAAACTTTCAGAATTAAGTGGTGGTGAACAGACGATCGTTGCATTGGCAAGAATTTTACTGCAAAAAAATGATCTTGTATTACTGGATGAGCCGACTAATCATCTGGATGCGAAAAGAATCACTTGGTTGGAAGGGTATTTAACTCATGAGAAAATGGCGTATTTGATTGTTTCTCATGATCGGTTATTTTTAGATCATACGGTAGAAAAAATCATAGAATTAGAAGATGGACGTTTACTGGAATACAAAGGAAATTATTCTGCGTATAAAAAACAAAAAGAAGAGTATCTTGAAAAATTGAGAAAAGATTTTTCTGAGCAGCAAAAAGAGATCAAAAAAATAAAATTAGCTATCCGTCGCTTTAGGCAATGGGGACACGAAGGCGATAACGAAAAATTTTTCAAAAAAGCGAAGGAACTTGAAAAACGATTAGAAAAAATCCAAAAAGTTCCTAAGCCTAAAGAAGACACAGCTAAAATAGGTAAAAAATTTAAAGAAACAGACCGATCAGGTAAAGAAG
This sequence comes from Candidatus Enterococcus ikei, assembly GCF_017316105.1. Lineage (NCBI taxonomy): Bacteria > Bacillati > Bacillota > Bacilli > Lactobacillales > Enterococcaceae > Enterococcus > Candidatus Enterococcus ikei. The sequence continues at coordinate 53,284 of NZ_JAFLWD010000001.1, read as the reverse complement.
TACTTAAATTTAAAGAAGTCAGTAAAAGTTATGCTGGACGAAAACTATTTGATAAAGCGGCGTTTTCTCTATTTTGGAAAGATCATTCTGCGATTATAGGAGAAAATGGCGCAGGGAAAAGTACATTGTTAAAATTGGCTTTAGAATTAGAGGAGCTAGATAATGGCGAGATCAAGCGTGGGACGAATCTTCATATCGGCTACTTACCTCAAGTTATTCAGTATGAAAATCCCAATCTGACGATTTTACAAGAATTCAATCAAGCGTGCAGTCTTGCTGAACAAGAAAGTCGACGAGTTTTAGCAAAGTATTCCTTTTACAGTGATGATGTCATGAAGCAAGTTCGATTCTTAAGTGGTGGTGAAAAAATTCGTTTAGAATTAGCAAAACTAATGCACAATAAGGTCAATTTTTTAGTGCTTGACGAACCGACCAATCATTTAGATATCGAAACGAGAGAAGAGATTGAAGAAATACTGGAAGAGTTCAACGGAACACTGCTTGTTGTTTCACATGACCGTTTCTTTTTACAAAAAATGTTTGATACATTTTTAATCGTTGACCAACAGACAATCAGGAAGGAAGTAGGAACTTACTTAGAGATCCTCACTTCAAAATAAATAAAATTTAAAAAAAGGCAAGAGGTTGGAACGAAAGTTTAGTAGTTTCATCTGCTCCCGCCGTTTATTCAGATTACAAGTGAGTAGGGCGTAACTCAAAGAGTTATGTTCCACTCACTTAATTTAGTTTCATCAACACAAACAGAAAAATTATCAAAAATCAAAAATAATGTTAGAATCTTTAAAAAAACTTAACAATTGTGAATTGGTGATCAAAAAGGCTTGAACCATGATGAAACATATAAAGTTTCAAAAACAATCGGTAATAATGATAAAATAATTATATAAATTTAAAAAAACTAGCGTTATTAAATTGATATTCACTTTGAAGTACAATACAATAATAGGTGAAAGATATATTATTGTTATAATTTATATAAAATAGTAGAGGAGGTCGGTCATGAAAAAAAATATTCACTTGATTTTTATCAGCTTTATCATTTTAATAATTTTTCCGATTGATTGGTCCTATGCTATAGAAATTGAATCATCAGTTGAAGAACCTTCTGCAACAACTGAGTCAACCAAAGAAAACGAATCGTCAGATTCATCAGAATCAACTGTCAGTGATTCTTCATCTAGTCAAGAATCGACTGAGGAAGAAGAATCAATAGAAAATGAAAAAATAACGGATAGTAATGATATGAAAAATTCGATTGATGGAAATGATTCTGAAATAAATAGTAAAAACATGCTAAGAGCATATGCGTTACAAGATGCAGACGGCTTCTGGCTAGTGGATTCAGCAGCTACTTTAACTGAATATTTAAAAGATAGTCAAAAGCTAAAATTTCGTTTAACCAATAATATCGACTTAGGAACTGCTGGTTATCAACTAAAAGACAGCATGATTATTGACGGTGCAAATCACATTATTACGTATAATAAAGGAGCCTCGGCTACTAGAGGTTTTTATGCAAATCAGGCAAACGCTGTAATCGAGATTCGGAATACTCAGTTTGGTAATAGTGATGGCTCTGGTGCAGTGGGGTATTATGGCTTTTTATCTGGAGGATCCGCCGCTAATATGACATTTATCTTTGATGGTGTCGATTACTATTCAACAAATGGTCAAATGATTTATAACATAAACGGTTCGGTCATTATGCGAGGGCAAAACACGATCGATCAAAGAGGTACGAGTACATATTCCCAGGAATGGGCAGAAATCAATTACGTAGAAATTCAAAGTGGTCATACTTCGATTAAACATTCTTCCAATCAAACCAGTGCATTTATTTGGTCAACGAGCAGTTCTTCAGCGAATCCTTATGCAGGAAAATCTCAAATTGTAGTTAGAGAAAATGCACAACTTGATATCCAAACGAACAGTAATATGACATATGGTACTTTGGCACCAAGTTATATCGTTGAGAAAAATGCAGTTTTTAATTTGGATAAAGTAAGTCTTGCTACAGGTGGTACAAGAAATCAATTTTTTGCTTCTTCTCAAACCCAACCAGTACTATTTGATTTTCAAGAAAACGCTCAAGTTGATTTCAAACTCCCTTCACCAATCAATCTCTACTCAGCTAAAGGTGGACTGACGATTGCAGAAAATGCAGATGTTTCAATAGATGTTGCGAGCGGTGCAATTTTCACAACCGCAGCTTCTAGTACATTTGCAATCAGTATGAACAAAGCAAAACAAGTCTCATTTTCTGGAACTAGTCTGGGTACTATTGGTCTAAACGGTGCGAATGGTATAAATAACTTGTCATTTACGAGCAACTATTTACAAAAAATTGAAACCTTTTCTAGTAAAACAAATAGCACACCAACGCAAGAAATATTTAAGAAAGCATCCGATTTAAGTGTACAAGGAACAAATTTTACGAATATTGCAGGTACACCAGATTCATTCTCCGCTCAAGAAATTCTAGACTTGAAAAATTCGCAGAAACTTGTCTTTAGTGAATTTATGGATGTGCCAGATCAGTTAGGATTGCGTGCTACAGAGGAAACAGATACATCCGTTTCTCTAGATGGTTCATCGGTTAATAATGGGAGTCCAGCATCAGAAGTTAAATTTTTCTTATTTACTGATAAAGGTGACACCAATGATCTAAGAAGAGCCAAGCATATTGTGACCTTGAACAATTTTGATGGACAAGAAAACACAGTGCTTGATTCAACCTATAAAGTAAAGGTAAATGATTTAAATCCCAATACCACTTATTGGGCGCAAATGGTTGTCATCAACCAAGCAGGAGAAAGTAATTTTTCCGATGCAACTAGTTTCACTACAAAGCCTCAGCTAAAAAATATCACGGCAGATGTGACAACGACGTCAGCAATCATCAACGGTGAGTTGGCAAGTGATACAGGAAAATGGACAGACTTTACAAATGGGGAAGCTGCAGCTCTTCCAGATCAAATTGCTTATTATGGTGGGAATTATCAGCAAGTCAAAGTGGAATACAGCAAGAGTAAAGACTTTCCAGCTGATGCAACAAAATCACAAATTGCGACTTTGTCAGGCAATAAGAATCAGAAATTTTCAACGAAATTAAAAGGTCTTGATGGAGACGTTACTTATTATGTGCGTGTGAGAGTTACTGGAGCATCTGGAGAAGAAGTTGTTTTAACAATGAATCCTTTAACTGAATTTCAAACAGTAACAGAAATTATCAAAGTAGAAGTTCCTATTGAAATGGCTTTTCAGACTCAAAATAAAGACCTGGGCACCTCAAAAGAAGGCGAAGTATCTTCTAGTGAATACCAAGTCGTAAACAAAGGAAATACCCCAACAAAACTATCGATAACAAACCTAACGAAAGAAAACGCCGCGGCGACTCAACTGCAATTGTTAGATAGTTTGTCAGGAAATTCTGGACAAGATGAACTAGCATTGCAAATGCTGGTAGACAACAACCAAGCAGCACCACTATTTTTAACAAGTGAATTGTCCAAAAAACCTTTATCGATCGGTGTTTTAAACGTGAATGAAGAAAAAAGTTTGAACCTACAGGGCAAGTACTTTAATCCGACAAAGCAAGCGGTATTTCCAACCTACAAAGTGACATTCAAAGTTGAAAAAAATGAAGAATGAGAGGAATTCTATGGATAAAACAAACGAAGAAAAGAAGAAAAAGAAACGACTGCTGATTTTACTGTTATTGTTTTTGGTAGCTGTATCAGCAGGCGGCTTATATTATTATTTTTCAACTAAAACAGAACCTGTCCAAGTCATTTCTGGCGATTATTTACCCGATACAAAAGGCGCTAAAAAAATGAGTGACAAAGAAGTGAAAGCGGCTGAGCAAAAAGCTGTGGATGCTAGTAAGTTCAATATGGTCATTAAATCAGAGGCCGTATTTGAAAATGGTGACAGTGAAGGCAGTCTGTATATTCAAAATCCAGTCGAAAACGGTTATCCCATCAATGTAGTGATTCGTTTAGACAGCAACAATGAACAAGTTTATTCCTCTGGTGCAATTCAGCCGGGATATGAAATAAATGGAGCAAAATTAGAGAAAAAACTTGCTCAAGGAGATCATCCAGCGACAGCCACGTTTGATATTTATGATTCAAAAACAAACAAAAAGCGTGGACAAGTTCAAGCTGGAATTACAATCCGTATCAACAACTAATATCGTTATTTAACAGATTTTCTGTTGAAAATAAATCATCTTACACATAGAAGGAGAGACAATATGAAAACACCTAACTTTTTACTTGCTGCAATGATGCTTGGCCTAAGCGTATCAGGGGGAACACAACTAGTTTTAGCTGAAACAATCGATGGAGAAAATTCAGCCGATGTCATTATCAACGGAACGATTGGTAAGCTAGATAATACAGATCCAGATACGAATATCCCAGAAGGGTCTGATGAATGGATCAACGTGACTGTTGATACAGCGACAGCTTTCCATACAACAACTGCAAGTGCCCACAAAAACATTGAGTCTGCTGATTATAGTATCGTGAATAATTCAGGTCGTGGTGTTGCTGTGACATTGAATAAAATGGAAGGAACACCTAAGTATGTTGATACCTTAACAATCAATGCAAAAGGCAATGGTTTAGTTGCGACACCTGCTGCGACTAATTTGATTGAAAGCAATGCTTTAGTTGATTTGACAAGTGCACCTGTTTGGATGCGTTTAGCCAATAAAGATGGACGTCTGAATATCGCTACGGATGCTGCTTCGGCTTATGCAAATTCTGCAAAATTCAATTATACTGGTACGACAACGGCTAGTTTACCAACTGACGTTAATGAAAATGCAGCAACAGAAAACTACACACTAACATTGAAATTCACATCGATCCAAAAAGATGGTACAACACTTGGTGTAACACCATAATCAAATAAAGGCTGTGATAAACAATGAAGAAATTTAGTTGTCACATCATTACGCTCATTCTTTTGGCTGGCTGTATTAGTTTGTTCCAAGCTTCTGTTTATGCTTCCACTGCTGAAATAGAGGTAAATGGGCAAATCGGTGGGAATAAAACCAATCCGCAACCGCCAAAAAAACACGAGCAAGAACTAGATACAAAGTTAGCACAACCAAAACAAGCACATATAGAACTAAGAAAATTTCCAAATACTGGTAGTCTTATCGAAACAATCGCTCCGATTGGCTTCGTATTACTATTGATTTATTTACTTCTCAGTAGATGGAAAGCACATAGAAAAAACTATCCATAATGATAAGCTAAAAGCAGAAGGATCAAACTTCTGCTTTTTATGTTTATTTAAGAGTTATGATCCTATAAGTGGTAAAGCTGATAGAAATAATACTAGAATAGCTTAATTGAAAAAAGTAAAAACGAATAAAAAAGGAATTGACAGCGTTTTCTTTCCGTGATATATTAATCGTAGTTAATGGAATTGTTACTGATTTTTCAGGCATAACCATAATATAGCAAAGATGATAAAGGTTTCTTTATCGTGATTGCTATGTTATGGTTTTTCTTATTTTTCTACGAGACTGAACGAGCTTTTTCAGCTTTTATGTGTCTAGCATCAAAAGCTAGTCTCTAGGAAAAAAGATAAAAATGGAATGAGACAAAAAATGTCTCAATCAATTTATCCTATTTTTCTACGAGACTGAATGAGCTTTTTCAGCTTTTATAGTAAGGAGGTGGAACATGTATATAAAAAAGCGAATTAATAATAATGTTGTGTTGGCTGTTGATGAGGAGTTAGAAGTTATTGTTGTTGGAAAAGGTTTGGGATTTCAAGTGTATCCCAATGATCCTGTCGATCCCACGTTAATCCAGCAGGTGTATCTGCCTACAGAAAAAATGAATGTTAAGCAGATGGCTGTTTTATTAAATGAAGCGAGTTATGAGGAAATTTTATTAGTCGAGAAAATAGTAAAAATGGGTGAAGAAAAATTAGGAAGAGAGATTAATCCCGTTATTTTATTTAGCTTACTGGATCATCTATTATTTGCCTTTAAACGACATGAAGAAGAATTGAAAATTCGAAGCCCAATCGAATGGGAAATCAAACAGTTTTATCCTCAAGAAGTTGAAATTGGTCTTCAATCAATTGCATTAATCAAGGAAGAAAAAGGGATTGTTTTAGCAGAATCTGAAGCAATATTTATTGCGATGCATTTTGTGAATTATCAATTCAATCAAGAATCAATGGAAACAACAATGGATTATATGGAAGCGATGGGTGATATTACCCAGTTAGTTCGTTACTATTTTCAAGTAGATCTAGATGAAACTTCAATCAATTATCACCGATTTTTGAATCATCTCAGGTATTATTTGATTCGGTTGAATGACCAAGAAACCGTAAATTCTCTAGATAACGAAGAAATTGTTTTAACTGTTAAAAAGAAGTATCCGAAAGAATTCAAATGTAGTTTGAAAATCAGCAATTATTTAGAAGATCGTTACAAGAAACAAGCGACAATTGATGAACAATTGTATCTGACATTGCATTTAGCTCGCCTATTACATTCATAAATATCAATACGAGGATTCGTTACAGCTCGGCTGGCAAGACCTGTTTGAAAAAGATTATTTTCTAAAGAAAATAGTTTTTTTGAGCAGGTCTTGATTGTTTATAAAAGAGTGTTTCACGAAACTGAGATAGGAATCAAAAATAAAAATACTGAGCAGAAAAGAGGAGAAACTATGCAGGATTTAGCAAAAAAAATCATTACACTCATAGGTGGTGATGAGAATATCATTAGTCTGACTCATTGTGTCACGAGGCTACGATTTAATTTGAAAAACGAATCAAAGGCACAAACGCAAGCGATTGAAGAACTAGATGGCGTTATGGGTGTACAAAGACAAGGCGGACAGTACCAAGTGATCATTGGCGGAAAAGTCAGTAAAGTTTATGTGGAGATCATCAAGATAATGCCTCGCCTAGATAGCAATGAGGAGCAAGCAGAAATAAGTACAGAAAAAGATTCACTGCTGAATCGTTTGATCAATACTTTATCAGCGATTCTAGTCCCAAGTTTAGCTCCAATCGTTGGTGGCGGGATGTTAAAAGGTTTTTTATTTATGTTGACAAGTTTAGGATGGGCAGATCCTGAAAGTGGGACAATGTTTGTGCTTAATATGACTGGAGATGCAATGTTTTATTTCTTCCCATTTCTATTAGCTGTCAGTAGCGCACGCAGATTTAAAACTAATGAATATATGGCTTTAAGTTTAGCAGGTGTATTGATGTACCCAACGATGATCAATGCAGCAATTGCAGGAGAATTAACAAACGTTCAGTTTTTAGGCTTTCTTCCTGTTCCAGTCGTAAATTACAGTAGTTCGATTTTACCAATCATTTTAGCTGTTTGGTTATTAAGCTATGTGTATCGTTTTTTTGAGAAGGTCATTCCAAGTATGGTGACAGTTATTTTTACACCGTTATTGACCTTAATTTTGATGGTTCCAGTGATGTTGATTGTTTTGGCTCCCATCGGTTTTTATGTTGGAGAATACATTGCACAAGGGATTGAAGCATTGATAAACTTTTCTCCGTTAGTGTCAGGATTTGTGATTGGTGCAAGTCGTCCTTTATTAGTATTGATGGGCATGCATCATGCGATTCGTCCAATTACACAACAGCAAATTGCCACATATGGTTATTCAACAATGGGGGCGATGAATTTTATGAGCACGATGGCTCAAGCAACCGCTGCTTTCGCTATTTATTTCTTGATTTCGAGTAAAAAGATGAAGCAAGTAGCGTTGTCTTCTACTGTTTCTGGGTATTTAGGCATCACGGAACCTGCATTGTATGGTGTTTTAGTAAAATACAAAGCTGCTTTTGTAGGCGCGTCTTTAGGTGGTGGAATCGGTGGAGCTGTCGGTGCTCTTTTAGGTGCAAAATCGATGGCTCCTGTAATGCCAAGTATTCTTTCGATTCCAGTTTTTCTGAACGATGCTGCGGTAGGATTTATTATTGCTTTAGTTGTTACATTGATTGCAACGTTTGTCAGCACATTTTTACTGGCAAAAAGTGTATTGAAAATTGATGAACAAAATGAAAATAGAAGAGAAAAAGAGGTGATTGTAGATAAAGATCAAGAGATTGTAACGATTTGCACACCTGTTTCTGGTATCGTTTATCCAATCAGTGATGTTGCAGATCAAACCTTTTCAAAAGAATTAGTTGGAAAAGGAATTGCCATCATGCCTGATGAAAATACAATTGTTTCACCAATCACAGGAGCAGTGACTGTCGCTTTTAAAACAAAACATGCAATAGGTTTGATATCAAAAGAGGGAATAGAGGTCTTGATTCATGTCGGATTAGATACGGTTGAATTGGAAGGACAGCATTTTGAGTTATTGTGTAAAGAGGGGCAAACAGTTCAGGTGGGAACACCGTTGATTCAATTTGACCGTGAAAAAATCAGTGAATTAGGGTACGATATAAGCGTGGTCATGGTTATTACAAACTCTGATGAGTATCTATCTGTTTTGGCGATGGATGATCAAAAAAAGGTTAAAGAAAACGATGCCTTGATTACGATAGTTCCAGGAGTAAGACATGGTGAAAATGAAGTGGGTTTAGTTGTAGAATGAGGGAAGAAAGGCAGTTTAACGGGTTCTCTTAGAAAAAATGATTGAGGTAAAAAGCACCTCAGTGATATTTGCCTATTTTTCAGTCAGAGCTGAACGAGCCGATTACGCTTTTGATGTTATCTAGCTTCGCGGGCTAGCGCTTCGGAAAAAAGATAAAATATAAATGAGGCAAAAAGCACCTCAGTGATATTTTCCTATTTTTCAGTCAGCACTGAACGAGCCCGCTACGCTTTTATATTAAGGAGGAAATGAAATGAAAGTTATTGTAGTAAAGGATTATGATGAATTAAGTAAGGTCGCAGCACAGATGTTAATTGGTGAAATGTTTCAACGGCATGAGCGTGTGAATTTAGCGATAACAGCTGGTACGACGCCCATTGGTATGTATGAAAAATTAGTCGATGAAGTTAAAGGTAAATCGTATTTTGACAACGTCCACTATTATAATTTTGATGAGATTCCGTATAAATCAGGATGCCGTGAAGGGGTGACAATTGGTGATTTAAGAGAATTGTATTTTACGCCTGCAGAGATTTCAGAAGAACGTATCCATATTTTAGATGGAGAAAATTATGAAGAGCAGGATAAACGAGTAGCAGAAGCTGGCGGTTTAGATGCGATTTTACTAGGAATCGGAGCTGATGGACATTATTGTGGGAATTTGCCAGGTACAACGAAATTTACTGATTTTACAACCAAAGTTGTGTGTGATGAAGCAATGAAAGAACGGATTGCGCCACATTTTGAAAATCGTGCTGAAACACCAGATTTTTATGTTACAATGGGACCAAGAAGTGTGATGAATGCTAGGCACTTAATTCTTTTTGCCAGTGGAAAAAAGAAGGCGAAAATTATGAAAGCGTTTGTTGAAGGCGCAATCACTGACGAAATACCTGCTTCTATTTTGAAACTGCATCCACATTTGACAGTGATTCTTGATGAAGAAGCAGCGCAATTTCTTTGATACATGGCTAAATAGAATAGATAAACGCAAGGAACATTGTTTCTAATATTTTTGATAAGGAGAAATGATACATGAGTAAATCAGTATTTCCAGAGAATTTTTTATGGGGCGGAGCAACAGCTGCAAATCAATACGAAGGCGGCTATCTTTCTGGTGGTAAAGAGTTAAGTACACTAGATGCAATTACAGGCGGTAGCCATACAACACCTAGAATGATTACCTACAAAACAAAAGAAGGAAAAGTTGAGACCTGCTCTAGAGGAGAGGCTTTACCTGAAGGGGCTGTCGGTTATGTTGATCCAAATCAATATTACCCAAGTCATGTAGCAACTGACTTTTATCATCATTATAAAGAGGACATTGCTCTGTTTGCAGAGATGGGTTTTAAATGCTTTAGATTATCGATTGCTTGGTCAAGAATTTGTCCAAAAGGAACAAAGGAAATCAATGAAGAAGGATTAGCCTTTTACGATAAAGTCTTTGATGAACTATTAAGTTATGGGATTGAACCAATCGTTACGATCAATCACTTTGATATTCCAATGTATTTAGCAGATGAATTAGATGGCTGGTCAAATAGAAAAGTGATTGATTACTTCTTGTTTTTCTGTGAAACATTATTTAAGCGCTACAAAGATAAAGTCAAATACTGGATGACCTTTAATGAGATTAATTTCTTGCGAAGCTGGACTCAAATTGGGATTCATCAAAACGATAAACAAGCGAAGTACCAAGCGGCTCACCATTTATTTGTTGCTAGTGCTAAAGCTGTTAAATTAGGACATGAAATCAATCCTGATTTTAATATTGGGATGATGGTGGCCTATATTCCAAGTTATCCGATGAGTTGTAATCCAGAAGATGTCATGGAAGCAATCAAATTTAATCGTGAACAAGAATTTTACATTGATGTACAGGTTAAAGGGTATTATCCCGCTCATAAAATAAAAGAATTTGAACGTGACAATGTTGTAATCAAAAAAGAAGCTGGTGATGATGAAATCATCAGAGAAGGAACTGTTGATTATATTGGCTTTAGCTATTACATGTCGACTGTTTCTGCATCTAATCCGGATGAAGTAAAATATGTGGGCGGTAATCAAATGCCTGCAGTCAAGAACCCGTATTTACAAGAATCAGATTGGGGTTGGGCGGTTGATCCGTTAGGTTTACGTATTTCTTTATGTAAATTATATGATCGTTATAACGTACCATTGTTTGTTGTAGAAAATGGTTTTGGAGCAGTCGATAAAGTCGAAGCGGATGGTACGATCCAAGATGATTACCGCATTGATTATTTCAGTAAACACATAGCTGCGATGAAAGATGCTATTGAATTAGATGGTGTTGATTTGATTGGTTATACACCGTGGGGCTGTATTGATCTAGTTAGTGCTGGAACAGGTGAAATGAAAAAACGCTATGGCTTTATTTATGTTGATATGGACGATGAAGGAAACGGAACGTTAGATCGTTCTAGAAAACAATCATTTTATTGGTATAAAAAATTAATTGCAGCAAACGGTTCACAAGAATAAAAAAATAAGAAATCTAGGTATGACTTCAAAAGTTATATCTAGTTTTTTTATTTTTTAATCTAATTCATAAAAAAGTCAGTAAATTGTTGTTGTGGGAAAGAACAGTGGTATACTGCTAATGAGGCGAATTTGACGATTATTCGATCGAATGATTTGAAAAAGCTGTAGGAGGAATCGTATTTAGATGAAAAGAGTATCAGTTAAGGAATTAAAAGAATTAATTGAATTAACAGTTAACGAACCAGTTTCGATCATTGATGTTCGAGAGGTGGATGAGTTTGCAGAAGGACATATTGTTACTGCGAAAAATTACCCTTTATCCACATTACCAGAGGCTATGTCAGAAATTGATCGGGAAAAGCCGCATTATGTTATTTGCCAACATGGAGTTCGTTCAGAACATGCGTGTTCATTTCTTGAAAATTATGGATACAATGTTGTTTCTGTTTCAGAAGGAATGTCAGTTTGGGATGGAGACAGTAAGGATAATAGTTGTAGATAAGAAGAAATCGTGATGAGCAGTGTGCTCATTGCGGTTTTTTTGTTAAGAAATTATGGTTTTGAAAAATACTTATTTTTAGTAAGTTAAATCTCTTGCAGTTTAACTTACTTTTTGTTAGTATATAAATGTAGATAAGAAAACAACAGTTATTGGAGGAAAAAATCATGACAACAAAATTATTAATCGCTTATTATAGTTCAACAGGAACAGGTACACAAATGGTAACATGGGCCAAAGAAGCGGCTGAAGCAAATGGTGCAGAAGTTCGTTTAAGAAAAGTTCACGAATTGGCTCCCGATGTGGCAATCGATTCTAATCCAGCTTGGCGTAAAAACGTAGAAGCGAGTGCGGATATTCCAGAAGTTACAAGTGATGACTTATTGTGGGCAGATGCGTACATCTTCTCTTCACCATCACGTTTCGGTGTAATGGCTAGCCAATTAAAACAATTCTTTGATTTACAAGGCGGACTTTGGGCACAAGGTAAATTAGCTAATAAATTTGTAACAGCATTCTCTTCTGCACAAAACCCAAATGGCGGACAAGAACAAGTTATTCAAGGGATTTATACTGTAATGCAACATTGGGGCGCAATCATCGTACCAGCAGGATACGTGAATCCATCAACTTTTGCAGCAGGCGGTAATCCTTATGGAACAAGTGCTTCAATCGACGGAGAAGGAAATATGCTGAAAGCGGATGAAGTGAAAGCTGCAATCCAAGATCAAACAAAACGTTTGGTTGATGTAACGAGTAAATATTTAGGTTAAAAAATAAAAGAAGCCTTGAGACAATCAGAAAATGTCTCAAGGCTTCTTTTGCTTTTATAGTAGAAAGTGCAACCTTTATTTGGTTACATCTTCTCCAAACCATTCTTTAGAAATTTCGCTAAGTTTACCAGATTTTCTTAGTTCTTTAAAAGCTGCATTGATTTTTTCAGCCAAAACTTTATCAGATTTCCTCAAACCAACAGCAAATGCTTCACTTTCAAAACTACCGCTAACAATAGAATAGTCAGCTAAATTATCTTCATGCGACAAGTAATAATTTGCATAAACACGATCAATCAACAAACCGTCGATTCTCCCAGATTTCAAGTCCATAAATGCTTCATTAAACCCGTCATATAAAATCGCAGTTTGATCTTTGACGAGGTTTTTCAAAATTTCAGGCTGTACTTCAAAACTATTGTAGCCGGAAGAACCATTTTGAGCGCCTAAAATTTTTCCTTTCATGTCAGCAAAGCTATTGATATTATTTTTCTTCAAAGAGACAACGACTTGTTCATTTTTCATATATTCATCACTAAACAGCACTTTTTCTTCCCGTTCTGCGCTTTTAGAATAACCATTCCAAATTAAGTCGATCGTTTGATTTTGCAGCTCATTTTCCTTCATGGACCAGTCAATAGGCTGGAAATCGACGGTGATTCCGTATAAATCAAATACTGCTCGAGCTAGATCAACATCAAAACCGATAATGTCACCAGCCTTGTTTTGAAAGCCCATCGGTACAAACGAATCATCTAAACCGACGATCACTCGTTTTTCGGAAGCAATCCGCGACCATTGATCTGTGTTCGTTTTTTTTCTACCGCAGCCGGCTATCGAAAGAATAGCTATTAAAGCAGCTATGGTAAGTACGAGATAGTTTTTTTTCTTCATATAAGGTGTCCTTTCTACTGAACGGGAGTGACTTTCAGTAAGTTGTCAGCAATATTTTCAGCAAAATTCATATCATGAGTGACTACGATTTGTGTCATTCCTTGCTCTTTTAGGGTTAGAATTACTTCTTCAACCTGTTGACGCAATTCAGGATCAAGAGCGCTCGTAGGTTCATCATAACCTAAAACTTTTGGTTTTATGGCAAGAGCTCGAGCAAGAGCGACCCGTTGTTTTTGACCACCAGACAATTGATAAGGGTAGAGTTTTTCTTTTCCGCCTAAACCAAATTTTGTCAGTAGGTCGATCGCTTCTTTCTCACTAGCTTCTTTTGATTGTTTCAAAGCCAGCATTGGAGCTAATGTTATGTTGTCTAATACAGAAAGATGAGGGAATAATTGGAAATCTTGAAAAACGATCCCGACTACTTGATCCGCATTGTCCATTTCAACAGGATTGAATGGCACACCGTCCATCGTCAATTCACCAGAATCAATGGACTCTAGTCCGGCCAAACAACGTAGTAAAGTTGTTTTTCCACCGCCGGAAGGTCCTACAATTGTTAAAATTTCGCCATCTTTTATTTCTAAGTTCAATTGGTCAATAATTCGTCGACCGTCAAAACTTTTGATTAAATTTTTAATAACTAACATGATTGTTTCCTCCTAAATTTAAAATCTGAACAGGTTCATTTAACTTCGAATGAAAAATAGGTAACGATACTACATTACGTTTTGATTATTTATAATATTGATAATGTTTTTCCAATTTTTTTGAAACCAACGTCAATACAGCAGTTAATAATAGATAAATAACACCAACTAAAACTAATGGCAATAAACTCACATCACGGCTCATCGCGATTTTTCCTGCACGTAATAAATCTCCTAAACCAAGTACGTAAATCAACGAGGTATCTTTAACCAAATTGATGACTTCATTACCGATAGAGGGTAAAACAACTTTGATCACTTGAGGTAAAATAATTCTTGAAACAGTTTGAAAGCGTGTTAAACGTAAAACTTTTGCCGCTTCATATTGTCCTTCTGGAATTGATTGAATCCCGCCGCGAAAAATTTCTGCAAAATAAGCTGCATAATTTAAAATAAAAGCAAACAAGGCTGCATCATAACGCTCAAAGACGATTCCAATCAATGGCAAACCATAAAAAACAAAAATCAGTTGTAATAATAAAGGAGTTCCTCGCATTAGCCAAATATAGATATTGATCAAAAAAGTTAACGGCTTAAAATTTGTCTGTAAAGCAAAAGCCACGATGATCCCAAGTGGAATCGAGCCTAATAGTGTAAAAATAAATACTTTCAAGGTCATAGTTGCACCGTCCAGTAAAGCCGGCATGATTTCTAAAATGTAGTTCATATTTTTTCCTCCAGTTATTAATTTTTTTTGTGAGAATAAACAAAAAGCCCCCTCGGCCAATCAGCCAAGAGGACGAAATAATCGTGGTTCCACCTCAATTTGTCAATACTTTACAGTATCAACCTCATTGGAATCTTTCATGTAACTAAAGATTCTTTTCTGATAACGGAGAATTCCGCATCTTCCTACTAGCTTCAGAAGATGACCGAAACAGATGTGTTCAGCAAAGGTTTCCAGCTTTTTTTCTCAGCGAATAAAAAAGTCTCTGTCAGGAAATGGTCTTTGATTACTTGTTCTGTTTATGTGTTTTGGTTTTGTTAGAATGGTCGATGGAAATTTTTTAATAGTTTGTTTTCATTTGTTGTTAGATATAATACGTTAGGTCATTCACTAGCAAGGTTCTTTTGCTTCTTTCCTTGGTTGTAGTGTAACTTTGTGGTGATTCGCTAGTAGGGAAACTTCTCTCCTGTTGGTCGCCAAGTATTGTTCATCATCTGCTCTGTCCTTTGGCCAATCACAGTGATTCACAACAAAAAGTCCTTTGGCAATTAAGCCAAAGGACGTAAAATTCGTGGTTCCACCTTTTTTTATTATCGTCTCACAACGATAACCTCATGAAGTCATAGACTTCTAATGCTGTAACGGGCATTCCCGAACTTTCCTACTCTTCGATTCAAAAAGTTAACTCCCAGATGTGGTTCGCTTTATTCTTCTGTCTTTTTCCACCAACCAAAGACTCTCTTAAATGAAACAATAAAGGTACTCTTCTGCTCTTTGTTTTGTATAACTTTACCACCAGTTTTTCCTCTTGTCAACAACTCTTTGTTTAGAAAATTCAGAAAACAGCTTATTTTAAGCATAAAAGTTACTGATTATGCGAAGTTGAGTTAAAATGGAAATAGTCATTCCTATTAAAAAGTAAGTAAGTAGTGATAGTTAAAAACTATCGCACAGTTTCTATTACTACTATCCTTTCCCATATATATCTGATAAACTAGGTACAATTATTGTCGGAAAGTAAAAAGGAGTGGTGTCGATTGAGGCGACCAATTATTGGAATTGCAGCAAATGAAATAGAAGATGCGGGGGCAAAATTATACCATTTGCCGATCTGTTACACTCCTTGCGGCTATGTAAAAGCAGTTCAAAATGCTGGTGGATTACCGTTATTGCTGCCTGTAGGATCGCCTGAATTGGCAAAAGCGTATGTGACTCAAATCGACAAGTTGATTTTAGCTGGTGGACAAAATGTATCGCCAACATTGTATGGAGAAGTAAATCAAGTAAAAGAGGCAACGGTATCTGATGAAAGAGATCAATTTGAATTAGCGTTGATCAAAGAAGCTTTGGCTCAAAAAAAACCGATCTTTGCAGTATGTCGCGGCTTGCAGTTAGTCAATGTGGCTCTTGGAGGTAGTTTATACCAAGAAATCAGTGCTACTAAAATTGCTCACATGCAAGTTCCAGTATCTAGAGAAATCCCCACTCATCAGATTAGAACAGAAGAAATGAGTATTTTGCGTAAAATCTATGGAAAAGAAACAACCGTTAATTCGTTTCATTTTCAAGCTGTAAAAAAATTAGCAGAAACATTAAAAGTTACTGCTTTTAGTGAAGATGGGATTATTGAAGGTGTAGAAAGCAAAGATTCCAATGTCGCCTTTTTAGGTGTGCAGTGGCATCCAGATTTTGCTTATGATTATTTAGAACAAGAAATGGCAGTTTTTCGTTATGTCGTTGAAGAATTATAAATCATCGAGCTTTACAGAACGATTAAATAAATCACTTGAAAGTTAAAAAACGAAATTAAGTTGGTTGTCTATAAGCGTTCGGTTCAGCTTTTATGAAGAGGAGGAATTAGGTAATGAAGAAAAAGTTTGGCGTTTTTGTTTTAGCAGCGACTTTATTATTAGCAGCTTGCAGCGGTGGTAAAGGGACAAATTCATCTGATGAAAAAGATGGCGGTAATTCAGCACAGGAACAAGTGATCAAAGTAGCTTCTGGTGGTGAACTCTCAACATTGGACAGCGCACATTACACAGATGTTTACAGCTCAGATATGATTGGTCAAGTTGTTGAAGGACTTTATCGCATGGATAAAAACCATGATCCAGAATTAGGGATTGCAGCAAGCGAGCCAACAGTTAGTGATGATGGGCTAGTCTACACATTCAAATTAAAAGATACAAAATGGAGCAATGGTGATCCAGTTGTAGCTGGAGATTTTGTTTCATCCTTTAAAAATGTTGTTGATCCAAGCTTTGGGTCAAGTAGCAGTAACCAAATGGATATTTTCAAAAACGGTCGTAAAATCCGTGAAGGACAAGCAAAAATAGATGAACTTGGTGTTAAAGCCATTGATGACCAAACGTTAGAAATGACTTTGGAATACCCAATTCCATATTTAGCTCAAGTCTTGGTAGGAACACCATTTATGCCGAAAAATGAAAAATTCGTCAAAGAAAAAGGCGAAGCTTATGGAACTTCTGCAGATAATTTTGTTGGCAATGGTCCATTTGTGATTTCAGGTTGGGATGGCAATACAGAAAACTGGAAGCTAACAAAAAACAAAGATTATTGGGATCAAAAAAATGTCAAACTAGATACGATCGATGTGCAAGTAGTCAAAGAAATCGGTACAGGAACGAACCTTTTTGATGCAGGTGATTTAGATTACACTGTGTTAGCAGATACGTATGCTCTGCAATATAAAGATTCACCTCAAGCTCATTTTACACCTAAAGCGATGGTTGGTTATTTAAGTCCTAACCATAAACGAGAAGTAACAGGAAACGCCAATGCGCGTAAAGCAATCTTACAAGCAATCGACAAAGAAGCATTTACAAAAGATATTTTAGGAGACGGTTCTTCAGCTATTAATGGTTTTGTACCAAAAGATTTTGCGAAAGACCCAGAAACAGGGGAAGACTTCCGTAAAGAAAATGGAGACTTCCTTCCATTTGATCTAAAAGAGGCGCAACAAAGTTGGGCAACGGCTAAGAAAGAATTAGGTAAAGATGAAATCGAATTAGAATTACTTTCAGCCGACTCAGCTCTTGCGAAAAAGACGATCGAGTATGTTCAAGGGCAATTACAACAAAATCTGCCAGGACTAAAAATCACGTTGAAATCTGTTCCATTGCAAAATCGTTTAGATTTACAAACAGCTAGTAACTTTGATCTCGTTTTTGGTACATGGACACCAGATTATGCTGATCCAATCAACTTCTTAGAGTTTTACGATTCTAAGAGTGGTTTGAATACCTCAGGTTATAACAACCCAGAGTACGATAAAGGCTTGAACGATGCCCGAATCACTTTAGCCAATGAACCAGAAAAACGCTGGGATAAATTGAAAGAGTTGGAAGAAACATTGATCGAAAAAGATGTAGCTGTTTTGCCGCTTTATCAAGGAGCGATTGGCTATTTGAAGGCAGATCGATTAAAAGACTTGCAAGTCTTTCCTTTTGGAAGAACAGTCTCTTATCGCTTAGCTCATGTTGACTAGTAGGTAAAAAATAGAGGATGGGACAGAAGAGGTTACTTCTGCTTCCACCGTTTATTCGTATTTAGTGTGTGAGACAAAAGTGCTTTTCACTTTTGTCTCACACACTATTTTTTTATTATTTTAAATGCTCTCCAGAACACACTCATAGTCGTGTTTATAGAGGATATAAAGCATGAAAAAAATCAGAAAATCCTCAAAAACCTATGCGTATCTTTTGTAATTGTTGGATAATGCGTTTAACATTAAACATAGAAACAAGGAAAAAACTTTTGCAAAAGTAAAAGCAACGTTGGAGGGGAAAATCTATGCGAGTGATCAAAGGTCTTATTTCTTTACTATTAATAGCAGGTATTTTTGGTATCGTTGGTTTGTATTCTCAAGTGGAAAACTTAGGCGTTGTGACTACCTTTTTCCGAGAATTATTATTTCAATACGATTGGCTATTTTATTTTTATCAGATCGTATTGTTTGTCCTATTAGCGCTATTGCTGTTGGCTTTTTTGCTAGTACTATTCAAGCCAATCACCAAAAAAGAAATACACATAAAAAAAGACATGGGACAGATCAATCTGCCATTGCATACACTAGAGTCAATTGCTAGATCTTCCTTACAAGAAATTGTAAATGTCGATGATACACAGGTGAAGATAAGATTAACGAAGCATCAAACAGCAGATGTAGAAGTAACTGTGGCAGACGAAAAACAAAAACTATTTCTAAGTAAAGGGAAAATGATCCAAGAACAAATCCCGCAAGCTTTGAAACAGATGGCAATGCTAGAGACGAATAAAACGAAAGTCATCTTCAAAAAGAAAAAAGTAGAATCGACCTTGTTGCCAATCGGTAAAAAAGAGTCTCGCGTGGTTTAAAGGAGGAAGTATATTGAAAAAATTACTAGCATTAGCTCCTTACCGCAATCAAATTATATTTACAATTCTAGCTATCTTGATTGCCATACTTTTTATGACGATTGGATTTTGGAAAACAATCTTGCTAGTCGTTTTAACAGGAATCGGCTATTTTATCGGAACAGCGCAAGATGAAAAACGCTCT
Organism: Candidatus Enterococcus ikei; assembly: GCF_017316105.1. Lineage (NCBI taxonomy): Bacteria > Bacillati > Bacillota > Bacilli > Lactobacillales > Enterococcaceae > Enterococcus > Candidatus Enterococcus ikei. The sequence goes on along the minus strand of NZ_JAFLWD010000001.1, from coordinate 34,045 downwards.
ATCTCTTCAATTTTAGCTTCTATACAAGCTTTTTTTGAAAGATAAAATAAATTGAATCAAAATCAGAAAGGTTGAGAAAAAATGGATAACAAAGCAAATGGAAACACAACTGAAGGAACAAATGCAAATGGAATCAAAACAAAATTAACATTTGACGATCAAGTAGTGAAAAAAATTGCTGGTATCGCCGTATCAGAAATTCCTGGGATTTTAGGATTGAGCGGAAATGCTATTACAAACTTGACCGACAAATTTACGAATGGAAATAATCCGACTAAAGGAATCAGCGCAGAAGTGGGTACAAAACAAGTAGCCATCGATTTAGATGTAATAGGTGAATATGGTAAAAATATTGCCCAAGTTTTTGATACAGCAACGAAAAAAGTTGCAGATGAAGTGAAAAATATGACTGGTTTAGATGTCATCGAATTTAACATGAATGTAGATGATGTTATGTCTAAAGAACAATACGAAGAAAAATTTGAAAACAAGAAAAAAGATGATAACGAAAACGAAAAAAAACAAGAAAATAATACACGCACATTACAATAATATGTAGCTGTATTTGAATTAGAGGAGGAAGTTTATTATGTTAAGTTTTATTTGGTCTTTAATTGTTGGCGGTGTGTTAGGTGCTATCGCTGGAGCAATTTTGGGTAGAGATGTACCCGGTGGTGTGATTGGTAATATCATCGTTGGATTTATCGGAAGCTGGGTAGGTACAATGCTTTTAGGAAACTTTGGTCCAGTGATCGGAGGATTTCCAATTATCTCAGCGCTGATCGGTGCGGTAATCTGTATTGCGATTTATTCGTTTATTGCTAAACGAATGGCATAAATAGAATAGCCTAAAAATTAGCAGGTAAAAATCTTCTTAGATTTTTACCTGCTATTTTTAATTTGAATTTTTTCTATATAAATTGAATAGTTATGGCATTGAACTATCCAAGGCACCAACAATGATTAACGAGCGCAAAAATCAACTGTTTACAATCAGTGATTTTAGAAAGAAAAATAAACATTGGACACTGGGATGCTCCACGTTAAGGAATTAAATATAAAAAAACCGCCCTATTCTTTTAATTATTCGATTAAAAGAGTAGGGCGGTTTATTATTATTATTTCTATTCCAACATTTCTGCTGGCAGTAAAATCGTTTCCTTATTGCCATCATCAAAAGCAAAAACTTGAGATGGATATTCTTCAGAATAAGGGAAAGGCAAGTCAACGGCCATTTGAACGTCGCTGATTTCTTGTGAAAAATGAACAGTCACTTTTCCGCCATTATCAATCAAATCAAAATATAGCATATTCGTGAGTGGAATCACTCCTTTTAAATCCAAATCAATAATTAGCCAGATACTGTCGATCAAAGCTGCTGGTAGGCTTTCAACTACCCCAAGAGAAGCATACCGACTACGTTCACTATCAAAACTTTCAACCATTTATATGACCTCCTTTATCTATCTAATATCAACAGTATACCTTATTTAGTAAAAACGTGCTTCTGTCATGTTTCATAAAAAAAGCAAGTGTAAAGCTTGCGATTTGTTGTAGTAAAAAAGAGACAAGGTCAAAAGACCCTATCTCTCAAAATTTATTTTTAAGCAAGCAGTTATTCTGGTTTTTCACCAATTACTGTGGGTTCAGCGGCTTCTTCAGAACCTTCTTCTTCAATAGCTGCTTTGGCTTCAGTAACTGCCACGATTTGCTCTTCACCATCAGTAATAATGTCGTAATCTTTATTTTTTGGTAAATCAGCAACAGTAACTGCATCACCGATCGCAAGTTTAGTAATATCAACTTCAACTCGTTCTGGCAATTTATCTGGAGTAGCTGAAACTAGAACATTATACAAGTTTTGTGTTAGCTCACCACCGGATTTAACACCTTCAGATTCACCAACAAGAACGATTTCAGCTTCAACTTCTGTTGCTTCTTTCATGTTTACAGCTAAAAATTCAACGTGTTTAATTTTATTGGTAAACGTATCTAATTGCGCTTTATACATCAATGTATTGATTTTTTTACCACCAACATTCATTGTGATAACGGCATTAACACCATTGTCGCGCAAAACTTTTGTTAATTCTTTTTCATCAACGGAAACAGGCGTGCTTTCCAATTCAAATCCATAAACAACGGCGGGAACTTGACCTGTGTGACGTAGTTGATTTCTTAGTGAACGCGGACGGACAGCTCTTTCTTTAACTTCTAATGATACTGACATAACCTAAATTCCTCCTTGATTTAAAAGCTAAGCAGGCTGATATAGCCTGTGAAGCTAGATAAATAAAATGAATTTATATTTGGTTATCTGCAAAACGCAACATGATGGAAAAAAGGAGTTTTGTTGACGCAGATTGTAAACATGTAAAAGCATAAACTTAGCTAAGGTTTTCCTGTTCAAATTTGAAACGAACAAGCAGCTTCTACAAACGAACAACAAAAACAAAAAATCCCGAATAATTGTGCACAATTATCCAGGGGAAAATTCCATATGATACCTTATTCTCTCCCAGGTCATTACGCTGTTTTTGAGAAACCTTATTCACTTTCTATATCAACCATAACGCGAATCGAAAGTTAAGTCAAGGGAAGTGAAAGAAGATGAGTTGTCTTTTAAATATTACTTAAAGTTTATTCTATCAAAAAATAAACCGTTTACTTGTTCTGTTTCCTTTTCATTCTTCGATGTTTATACTAAAATATTACTTGAAATGAGGAAAATAAATGCGTTTAGATAAATTGTTAGAACAAGAAAAAATCGGCTCAAGAAGAAAAGTCAAAGCTCTGATCCGCAGTAAACAAGTCACTGTTGATGGACAGATCATTATGGACGAAAGTTTAAATGTAGATGCAGCCTTACAAAATATTTTCGTTGGAGATAAAAAAATTCAGCAACAAACGCATGTTTACTATATGCTGAATAAACCTCAAGGGGTAGTGACAGCAGTGAAAGATGCTCAACATCAAACCGTTATTGATTTAATCAAAGAAAGTGATCGACGGGCAGGATTATATCCTGTTGGACGCTTAGATCGTGATACAGAAGGCCTGCTATTGATTACAGACAATGGTCAGTTAGGTTATCAATTATTATTGCCTCATAAAAAAGTCTCAAAACGCTATGAAGTTATTGTTAACGAACCGCTAACAGCCCAGGATTGTAAAGCGTTTGCGGAAGGGATTGTGTTTTCTGACGGGAAAAAATGTAAACCAGCTGAGCTGCTGATTTTGTCTTCAGAAAAAAACGAAAGCCATGGATATTTAGACATCACAGAAGGAAAATTCCATCAGGTCAAGAAAATGTTTTTATCTGTAGGCAAAAAAGTAATCTATTTAAAACGATTGTCGATGGGACCAATCCAGCTAGATCAAACACTTGGCTTAGGTGAATATCGTTCTTTAAACCAAGAAGAATTACAGAACTTATTACCTTATTTTACTATTCATAAAAAAGAAAAGAGTGTGGAACATGAAATTTAAAACATTATTATTTGATGTCGACGATACATTACTAGATTTTCAATTAACAGAAAAAAAAGCATTACAGGCACTTTTTCGAGAAGAAGAATTAACTTTGACTGATGAAATAGAAGCAACCTATAAAAAAATCAACAGTCAGCTTTGGCGTGATTTTGAGCAAGGAAAAACAGATAAAAAAACGGTCACGGATACGCGCTTCAGCTTACTATTTGCTCAGCTGAATAAAACAGTAGATGGCAAGAAAATGGGAGAGCAATATCGTTATCATTTAGGTCAAGGACATGACTTGTTAGGAAATAGTAAAGAAATCATTGAACGACTTCAGCCAGATTATGAGTTGTATATTGTGACAAACGGCGTAGCCAAAACACAATATCAACGACTAAACGATTCAAATATGGCCACATTTTTTAACGACATCTTTGTTTCAGAAGAAGTGGGCTATCAAAAACCAATGAAAGAATATTTTGATCATGTGTTTGAGCGGATTCCTAATTTTGAGAGAGAAAAAACAATGATCATTGGTGATTCACTTGCTTCAGATATTCAAGGAGGAAACTTAGCGAACATCCAAACACTTTGGCTAAATCCATCGAAACAACCAGCAACACAAGCAATTCAACCAACGTATGAAATCAGTCGTTTAGACGATATTTTTAGTATTTTGGAATAATAAAAAACGGTGTGTGGGACAAAAGTAAAAAGCACTTTTGTTTCACACACTAACTACGAATAAAGGGTGGAAACAGAAGTAACCTCTTATTTCTTGAGGTTAAACACTTCTGTCCCATCCTCTATTTATATATCAATACTCAATCGCACCATATCTTTTAAAACAAGCTTATTTTCGATGATTTCTTCTTCATAATGACGGAGGAAAAAATCGCGATCAATTCCTGTCATGCGAAATCCACATTTTTGATACAGGTATAATTGCCCGAAACTAGAACTTCCAGTACCAATTTCCACTGTTTTGTAATGATTAGCTTTAGCATAAGATAGTGCAAACTGAATCAATTTCTCACCAAAACCTTGCTCTTGATTCTTTTCAGAAACAGCAATATTGACGATTTCCAGAGTTTCTGGTCTTGTGGGAAGTAAAACTATAATACCTACGATGCTCTCCTTAAAAATAGCTTCAAAACATAAACCGCGTGCGACATAGTTTTCTACTAAATCTTGGGCTGGATCGGCTAATAGTAATAAGTCATAGTGAATTTTTTGAAGTTCTTGAATTTCTCTAATAATCATACTATTTTTTCCTTTCTATAAGGCTTGGCATAAAATCCACAGATTTTAAAAAAATATGGATAAAACGGTGGCTTTCTGGCTCGTTTCTATTATAATAGAAAAAGGTTATTATGACTATTACATATAAGAGAGAGGTTTCGTTGAATGAAAAATACTCAACCAATCGTGATTGGTGTTACTGGCGGTTCCGGCAGTGGGAAAACTAGTGTCAGTCGGGCGATTTTCAATCATTTTCCCAATCATTCTATCATGATGTTGGAACAAGATTCTTATTATAAAGATCAGAGCCATCTGAGTTTTGAAGAGAGACTAACAACTAATTATGATCATCCATTTGCGTTCGATACGGATTTGCTGATCGAGCATTTACAGCAATTGATCAACTACGATACGATTGAAAAACCAGTGTATGATTATGTTGCGCATACTCGGAGTTCTGACATTATTATTCAAGAACCAAAAGAAGTTATTATTTTAGAAGGAATCTTGATTTTGGAAGATACTCGATTGAGAGAACTGATGGATATTAAGTTATATGTTGATACAGATGATGATATTCGGATTATCCGCAGAATCAAACGGGATATGGAAGAACGCGGCAGAACATTAGATTCTGTTATTGAACAATATTTAACAGTTGTTAAACCAATGTATCATCAATTTATCGAACCAACGAAACGTTATGCAGATGTAATTGTTCCAGAAGGTGGAGAAAATCATGTGGCTATTGATTTGATCACCACAAAAGTAGCAAGTATTTTAAATGAAGTATAAATAAGTGAATACTAAAAAATCAGCAGTTGTATTTGAGTTCATCGAATACAACTGCTGATTTTTTGTTATTTTATTTCAACGTAGTAAAAGGAAACATGGACAAATCATTCTTAGGTATAGTATCTTATGAGATAACTATTGACGAGGATATCTGTTACCTAAGAGAGGATCGTGTTAGATGAGAATTTTAATTATTGAGGACAATCGTGAACTGGCAAAGTCAGTAAAAAAGGGATTAGAAAGAGAAAAATTCTTAGTTGATCTGGCTTTTTCAGGGCTAGAAGGAGAAGAAAAAGCCTACGTAAATAACTATGATGCTATTTTATTAGATTTGAATTTGCCTGATAAAGACGGGTTATCGATTTTAAATTTTTTAAGAGAATCAAATATAGATAGTCCAATTATCATTATTACAGCGAGAGATGAAATCGAAGAAAGAGCAAAAGGACTTGATTTCGGGGCGGATGATTATTTAGTAAAACCATTTGAATTATTAGAATTAGTTGCCCGCATTCGTGCGGTTATTCGACGTTTCCACGGACGGACCTCACCTCACATCCAGATCAATCAGTTGATGATAGATCCTGTGAAGCGTTTTGTTCGTTATGGGAATACAGAAGTCGTGTTAAAACCAAAAGAGTTCGATATTTTATTATGTATTGCTCAGCAGCATCCAGCGGTCGTTTCTACAGAAGTAATCGCCGAACATGTTTATGATGAAAATTTTGATCCCTTTTCTTCTGTCTTGCGCGTTCATATTGCTAGATTGAAAAAACAACTTGCACAAGCTTCTGGAAAAGAACTACTTAAAACGATTCGAGCGAAAGGATATCAATTATGCGAGTAAATTTTAAAATCAGTTTAACGGTGCTGACCTTTGCTTTTTTTGTTATTTTGATTATCAGTGGTGGATTTTTTGCAGTAAAAAGTAACTGGAGTTCACTGAATATCGGTCAATCGATTGGTTCGGCTATTTATATTGTAAACGATGCAAATGAAACAATTGCCCAAACACAACCAGCAGGGACTTTGGAACTTAAAGCATCTGAATTAGTCAGTACACAAGCGCTGGATGATATTTATTTAAATAGTTTATTAAAGTATTTACCAATGATTATTTTAGCAGTGTGTTCGGCTATTTTAGTGCTGACTATGACTTTATGGTTTGTTCTCCGACGGATCTATACGAAGCAAATGGTTTCGATTATTCATGATCTACAGTTTTTAGAAAAATTCTCAGAAGACAAAGTTGAAGATAAATCAGTCGCTAAAGCATTTAAACAGCTAAAAGATAAATTTGATGGGAATCTAGAAGATTATAAAAGGCTCAGCAGTTATCTTACGCATGAACAGAAAAATGCCATTGCGATTTTGAGAGCGAATTTAGAACTCGAACAAAACGAAACCGGTAATCTACACATTTTAGATCGCCTAACTGATAGTATCGATGATATTTTAACCCTTTCAAACAGTACGGAAGAAGCGATGAGTGAACGTGTGGATGTTTCATTAATCTGCGCAGAAGTGTGTGATACATATCGTAAAAGTTATCCAAAGCTCACCTTTACATTTGATGAAATCGAGTCGACCCTGATTTTAGGTAAAAACCGTTGGATCTATCGAGCAGTATCAAATTTAGTAGATAATGCAATCAAATATGGGAACGGTAAACCGATAGAAGTTTCTGTCAATAACCGAAAAGGTAGTGTTATTGTTGAGATTAAAGATCATGGCAAAGGAATTGATCCAGAAGTACACACAACTATTTTTAATCATAATTATCGAATCAATGGACTAAAACAAGATGGTTACGGTATCGGATTATCCGTCGTTTCCCATGTTTGTGACTTATGCAAAGGTTTTGTTTATGTTGAAAGTAAACAAAATCAGGGTTCTACTTTTTATCTATCATTTCCACAAATGGGTGAAAGTTAACATTCAGTTAACAATTGGTTTGGTATTGTAGGTTCAAGAAAGGAGGAGAATAAGATCATATTTGTCTTTAAACATGCTTTCTTAAATTTTAGAAGACACATTTGGAATTATTTACTAGTCGGTATCATGCTATTTCTTTTAATTTTAGGGGCAATGCTCACAGATACTATTTATACTTCTGCTAAATTATTTACAGAAAATTACAACAAGAAGTTTATGACTCTAGTAACGATTCTAGAACCAGATTTAAGTAATTTATCGCATGAAAAAAAACTAACAAAAGAACAGTATAGCAAATTTGGAGAGTCTAAGTATGTAAATGGAATGAAAATGATTGGTAATGCTCCGATTTCATTTGAAACGTTAAAAACAATCGCACCACCAACCTCAGTCCAGTTTCAAAAATTTGAGGATACTAAAATTGAAAACAACTACTATCAATCAATTGCTAATTTGTTTAGTGGTGAATCTGCTGATCTTATAAAAGAGCTCACTGAAAGCAGGATGAAAATCAGCGCAGGAAACACTGATCTAAAACACAACGAATGCTTGGTCAGTAATGAATTTGCTCAGTTGAATCAGCTTAAACTAGGAGATTCGATTCAAGTTGTTTTAACAGGAAATAAAAAAACGGAGAAAAAGACACTGGTGGTTGCTGGAATGTATCAACCGAATAAACAAGACCAATTTACTGGAACAGCTCAACTTATGAGTACTCGTGGGAATGATATTTTTACGAATTGGGAAACCTTGCATGCTATGAAAGAGTTTGAACATTTTGGTTATAACAGCGTATCGTATGAATTAAAAAGCATGGATACCTTTGATAAATTTTTAAAAGAGATGAAAGCAAATGGTTTACCTAATGAGTATCAAGTTATGACAAATGAAGCGAATATGCAACTATTTTTAAGTCCCGTTAATGGAGTAGAAACACTAGCTGGAACAATTCTATTAGGTTTCTTGATTTTCGGCAACTTTGGTTTAGCATTATTTTCAATTCGGACGTTTAGACAAAGGCAAACAGAAATTTATGTGTTGCGCAATATCGGAATAACCAAAAAGCAAATGATCAATAGTCGAGCAATTGAATTAATGGTAGTTGCGTTTTTTAGTCTTAGTTTAGCATTCGTGGCTGCAAAATGGTTCGTACAACCGATTGCTGATTGGTTATTAGGAAGTCAAAAACGACTAACGGGAAATGTCGATCAGCTGTTTAGTATAGTGGCTAGCGAAAAAAATGAATCTATAACGTCGATTCCTATGGTGCTCAATGTTGATTCTTTCATCACTATTTTTGGAATTACTATCTTATTTTTGATTACGATCATTTCCATTGACAGCTATAAAGTTTTTAAATTTGAACCAATTGAATTTTTGTTAGAAAGGAACGTAGACGAATGATGATCCTCTCTCTTAAAAATATAGTATATACGCATAAGAAAAACAATGTGACTGTGTTGGATGATATAACGATCAATTTTTATTCGGGGAAAGTTTATGGCATTTTAGGAAAGAGTGGGGTAGGAAAAACCACCTTACTCGCACTTATTGCAGGACTTGATAAGGTCAATTCAGGCGGAATCTTTTTTAAAAACCAAAATCTTGAGAACATCGACCGAGACAATTACCGTCGGCACGAAATCGGCACCGTTTTTCAACAGTATAATGTTCTTTCAAATGAAACAGCTTTGACAACACTTAAATTGTGCACGTCAAGCTCTGTTACACAAGGAAATGATTATTTTTATGATGCTCTAAAAAAGGTAGGAATCGATGAGAAGATAGCCAATCGAAAAATCAAAAAATTATCTGTTTCCAATCAGCAACGGATTTATTTGGCCAAAGCAATAGTTAATAATCCTGAAATTGTCTTGATCGACGAACCTGTTGCATCGTTAAGCGAACTTTCATTAGACATAATCATGGAGTACATACGTATATACGCAAAAAATGAAAATAAGTGTATCATCATCAGCTCGCAATCCAAAGCAATTGCTGAATATGTTGATGAATTGTGGGGATTGAATGGTGGAAAACTATCATTTATCAAAGACAATGTAGAACAGAATAAGCTTTAGCGTAAATCAAAGCTTGTTGTTGACTCAACTGAATAGTGTGATATATCTATCTAAGTTAATTCTTCATTGTTTTAAGTAGGAAGGAAGAATATATGAACTATTGGAATCGAGCACTGTGCAGTGTTGTAAGAAGAAAAGGAAAATCAGTTATTTTATTTGCAGTTATTTTTATATTAGGCAATGTGATTGCAGGATCGATCGCGATTCAGCAATCTACCGCAAATGTCGAAAAGAAAATCAAACATGACCTAGGTGCCACAGTCAGTGTCGAGATGGATTATCAAAAGATGATGGACGAAGGCAAATCCTTTTCACCCTCTGCTTTAAAAGTGGAGGACATTAAAAAAATGGGTGAATCTCCATACGTAAAAGAATTTGACTATAACGTGAAGACAAGTCTTTTTGTGAAAAAAATCAAAACCTATGAAATGGAAAATGCGTCGACTATGGGCGGTATGCCGAAAACACTGAGCCTTAAAGGAAATAATTTACTAGAACCACTAGATTTTAAAGACAAAAAAGTAAATCTAGTTGAAGGTCGAACGTTTAAGCAAGACGAAATCAACAGTGGTAAAGATGTTGCCATCATCTCAAAAAAATTAGCAGAAGCGAATGGTTTTAATGTAGGGGATAAAGTAGTTCTAGATAGCTCAGTAACGGACTTTAAAGAAGATGGTTCGACGGAAGAGTTAGCTTCTCAAGATCACCCTGTAGAAATTATTGGTATATTTGAGCCGACAAGTATTGAAAAGAAAAAATCAGACGGAAAAGACCAAAAAGGTATTGAAGAGCAATTCATGGAAACAGAGCAGTTCAATACGATTTACATGCCAAATGACGCTGTGATGAGTATCAACAAAGTAGAATTTGAAAAAGGGAAAGAATTGATTCCAGATCGCTATAAAAAAACAGATGGCACAGCGATGACAGTGGAAGATATGAATCAAATTACGCCAGTGTATGTGCTGAAAACGCCAGAGGATGTCGATGCCTTTAAAGAAGAAGCTAAATCATTGATTCCAGAAGGCTACAAGCTAACTGCTTCTACCGATCAATATGATCAAGTAGGTGGTACGTTCAAGAAAATGTCTCAAATTTCCGGCTATGTAGTACTCTTAGCGATTGGCGCTACTTTACTGATTATTTCATTAGTGGTCATTCTCTTCTTACGTGATCGTAAACATGAATTAGGTATTTATTTATCATTAGGTGAAACAAGAGCAAAAGTCATGCAGCAAATACTGATTGAATTGTTGCTAATTAGTTTAGTTGCTATGTGTCTATCTTTAGTTACAGGAAATATTCTTGGGAAAATGGTCTCGGAATCTCTGATTGCCAGCGATGCATTTTCACAAACTGGAGATGCAGCTAGTCAAGGTGGTACGATGATGGTTGGTGGTTCCACTAATATGACAACCTTAACAACGGAAGACGTATCAAGTGCTTATGAAGTGAAATTCTCAATTAGTTATATCGTGACGTTCTTGATTGCAGGATTAAGCACAGTTTTATTATCTGCGATTTTACCTTTGACTTATGTCTTACGGTTAAATCCAAAGAAAATCATGATGTAGGAGGAAACCAATATGACAATTTTACAAACAAAAAACGTAAGCTACTTTTATCAAGATGGAGACAAGCGACGAATGATTTTACAAGATACGTCGATCAATTTTGAACAAGGGCAGTTTTATACGATCTTAGGACAATCTGGTTCAGGAAAAACAACGTTTCTTTCTTTGATTAGTGCATTGGATGAACCAAAATCTGGCGAAGTTTTATATAAAGGTCAAAATATCAAGAAAATTGGGCTGGAAAAGTATCGCAGAGATGATATCAGTATTATTTTTCAAAGTTACAATCTAGTTCCTTATTTAACGGCTTTAGAAAATGTTCTAGTGGCAATGTCGATTACTGACAATGATATGCCAAAGGATAATCGTGAAGTAGCGTATAATTTACTGGATTATATCGGTATCAATAAAGCCAAGGCAGATCGTTTGGTCGGCCAATTATCTGGGGGTGAACAGCAGCGTGTTGCAATCGCCAGAGCCTTAGCAACAAATGTCGATATCATTCTTGCTGATGAGCCAACAGGGAATTTAGATGAGGGAATGGAACAAGAAATCGTGGATATCTTTAAAGATTTGGCTGAAACACATAATAAATGTGTGATTGTTGTTACCCATTCCAATGAAATAGCAAAACAATCAGACAAAACCTATTTTCTTAAGCAAGGTGAGTTGATGCTAAATGAGTGATTTTTTATCTAATTTCAATAAATCCAATTACGATGATACCAAAGAGAAAAAGCTGCGGGAAGACACTGATAAACAAGAAGCAACCCAACAGGAATCTACAAGTTCTCCCTCAAATAAACCGTTTGGTGAAAGTAAAAGTGAACCGCAGACAAGGTTCGGACCAGTCAACGTGGCTGAGCCCAAAGTTGATAGTTCTTCTGCTTCTTTTGAAACGGAACAAGCAGCAACTTCTCAAACACGAAGAAGTCAGACCGAAGATGGAACAGAAATAGACCCGACCTATCATAAGAAAAGGAAACAAAAATTTTTACTAATCGGAATGGGTACCTTTGTAGCACTTTGTATCCTGTATTTTGGGTACTACCAAATGACGCATGTTGCACTCCCAGATTTTTCTGGAAAAGATTTAGCGAAAGCACGAACCTGGGCAACTGAAAATAAAGTAAAATTAAAAGTGGATCAAACGTACAGTAAAAAGATAGAAGCAAACAAAGTGATTTCACAAAAATCAAAAAAAGGCAGTAAAATCAAAAAAGGTGCTGAATTAACAGTCGAATCAAGTATGGGGGCTGATCCAGAAGAAAAATTGAAGCTACCCGATTTTATGACGATGAAAAAGTCAGAGGCTGAAAAATGGATCAAGGATAATAAAGCTGAAAATATTTCTTTGATTGATGAGTACAGTGATTCCTTGGAAAAAGGCAAAGCAGCTCGTTTTGAGATCGTTAATAAAGAAGTGACAAAAGAAAATTACAAGCGTAAAGACAAAGCCAATATCTATTATTCTAAAGGCAAAGAAACCTTTGAAAAAAATATTTCTGTACCTGATTTTACAAAAAAAATGAAGACTGAAGTTGAAAGCTGGGCCAAAACTAATGATATAAAAGTAACCTATGAAGAGGCTAGTTCAGCAGAAATTCCAGTAGAAAGTATCATTTCTCAAAGTATTGCCAAAGATCAAAAAGTGGCTAAAAAAGATAGTATCACGGTGACTGTCTCTTTAGGTAAAGGATATACTGTACCGAACTTCGCTGAGTATAAACAAGAAGAAGCGGCAACTGCTGTAGAGGGTCTGACAGTCCAGGCTAAAAGTGTTTTCACGAATAATGTCGCATACGGACAATTGATTTCTCAAAGCGTTGAAGCAGGAACGCAATTGACGAGTAAAGATGAGTTGAAAGTCAATGTCTACTATTCTGCTGGTCAACCTTATCTCAAAGATTTAAGGGGAAGTACATTAGAAGGTGATTTACAAAAACAATTTTATGAAGAATTTCAATCAAAAGGAGCCAATATTAAATATACCGTTCGATATGTTGACTCTGCAGAGCCGAAAGGAACAGTTGTTGGGATGAGTGCTTATAATTTATATGTACCATTAGACTATACTGTTAGCTTGGATATTAGCTTGGGTAATTTAGCCGGAGCATCAAATTATACACCTAAATCTCCATCCGAAAATGGTACTGAGAAAGAAAGCGAATCAAAAAGCATATCTCAAAAATAGAAAAATAGTTATAAACAAAGAAGTCAAGAGGGCAAAATCTCCTGACTTCTTTGTTGTTTTACAAAAAAATACAAGCTTTTTTTATAAAAGTTTGGTGAGAGGAAAACTATTTTGGAAATGGACAACTAAAGTAAGCTACTATTTTATTGAACTTGTTTTTATATATATATTATTTTTTTATAGAATACAAATGGATATATATAGTAAAAATATTTATAGAGTCGGTCGACTATCTTCCTATTAAACACTTGTCTATGCAGTGATAGACTTATTTTTATGAAAAAAATAAAATATACATCGATTTTATCTAAGGATAGCGCTCGAAAATGAAAAAATGTAGTTATAATAGTTCGATTTTTAAATAAGAATTATTTGGTGTTTTTTTCTCATGAAATCCTCTTTTTTTGAAAGTTTATCAAAGATTTCAGTGGTTGGTACAAAATATTGAAAAATTTTACCATAAAAGCATGATATAATTTACACGGAAGAAGTTTTTGTGAGTTAGGGGTGATAAAGTATTATGATGCGAAGGGGAGAAATCTTTTATGCAAATCTCTCGCCTGTTGTTGGTTCAGAGCAAGGGGGAATTAGGCCAGTATTAATTATTCAAAATAATAAGGGAAATTTATTTAGCCCAACGTTGATTGTTGCACCTATTACTAGGAATGTGAATAAGAAAATGCAACCAACGCAGGTCAAAGTGGATATACCGCATGACGATCGAATGACACCGTCACTGGTATTACTAGAACAAATCCGAACGCTGGATAAAGAACGAATTCTTCACAAAATTTGTCATTTACATGAAGAGGATATGCTGAAGGTCAACCAAGCACTGAAAATAAGTATTGGTATTCGTTAAATGGGAGTAGTACATAGGTAAAGATATACATAAATATTCGTAAATAATGGATTGAAAAACTAAGGTTGTACGATAAGTTAAACCGAACGATTCGCGAATATGCTTTTTTGAATAATTGAGAATAGAGGATAAGACAAGCGCTGGACTAGTGTTTGTTTTATCCTCTTATTTTTTATCTGATCAAGAGAATGGAGCATAAAGAAATTTTTTGAATTTTTCAGAATTTATGGCTATAGTATAGTCATAGGAGTTGAGGTAGATGAAAAAAATTCGCTATGGGATTTTAAGTACGGCCCAAATCGTTCCTAGATTTGTAGAAGGTATCAAAAAAAGTAGAGCTGGAGAAGCGATAGCAATCGCTTCACGAAGTTTGGATAAAGCAAATCAAATGGCAGAAAAATTAGGGATTTCTAAAGCTTACGGAAGCTATGAAGAATTATGTCAGGATGATCAAGTAGAGGTCATCTATGTAGCTACCTACAATAAAGGTCACTATGAAGCAGCTAAAATGGCATTGATGCATCACAAGCATGTTTTAGTTGAAAAACCGTTCACTTTGAAAATTGACCAAGCAGAAGAACTTTTTGAATTAGCAGAAAAAAATGGCTGTTTCTTAATGGAAGCACAAAAATCGGTTTTTCTACCAATTAGTTTACAGGTCAAAAAAGCAATCCAGCAAAATCAAATTGGTGACATACGTTGGATTCAGTCGGTGACGGCGTATCCTAGCGTGGATCATATCAGTTGGTTTCATTCATTGGATGCTGGCGGTGGAGCGCTACATGGATCAGGCAGTTATCCTTTGCAGTATATGCAATTTATGCTTGATCAGTCGATCGATGAATACCATGGAAGTGTTACGAGAAAAAAAGGTGTAACGGATGACCAAGTGAATCTGGCTTTGAAGTTTCAAAATCAAGTACTAGGTAATATTTTTATCTCAGTGAAATTAGACATTCCTAGTAACCTGACGATTTATGGTGAAAAGGGTCGAATAGAAATTCCTTATTTTTGGAAGACGAATCAAGCTATTATTTATGATGAGAAAGGACATTCTAAAATATTGACTGTTGACTTTGAAAGTGAATTTGTTTTTGAAGTGGATCATGTGAACGACTGCCTGCAAAAAAGCTTGTTGGAAAGTCCTGTGATGACAAAGCGTATGACATTGGACACTGTACGTTTAGTGGATCAGTTATATAATGAGTGGCTGGAAGATGACAAGTAAATCGTAGAAGAAGTTGCAATCGTGTTTTATCTGTGTTAAAGTAACCTCATGCGACGAGTTGACTCAATCAGATAGCTTCGGCTGTTCCGTTTTGACGGCTAGTGATTGACAAAACAACAGAGGCACATATGTTAAATCATACCTACCGGATGTAGGCGTGTCGGATAAATATTTTTGTGGAGAAGATGTTATCTATTTATTTTTATAAATACTGTGGTAAAAAAGAAGACTTCGGTCTTCTTTTTTGCTGTGCAAGGCAATAATATGTCAGCCGCATTGTTATATTAATCTGTTGTCAAAAATAGTAATGGATAATTGGTGCAAAAAAATATTTCATATTAGATAATTTGGATTGCACTAAAAAAAGCAAGGAAACCCAGTATTCACGCTTGGAAAGCTGTGAATGCATACTATAAAATAACGAATAAAGGAATGTGAAATTTCCAAATAAAATAGTATACTAAGAAAGTTGCACTTGTGTAAGTGCAACTTTTTTGTGTTGTGATGCAATAAAAATCAAGCTATAGTTCAAGTGTAAGGGAAAGAAAGTTGGTGAGTAGGATGTCACTGCACTTATCAAAACGAGAAATAAGAATCTTGTTGTTGCTTTTAGATTTAGAAGACAGTGTTACAACAAAAGAGTTGGCAGAGACCTTCCATGTTAGTGTTCGGACGATCAAATATGATTTAGATAATGTCAGAGATTGGTTCAAAGAACAAAATGTTGTACTGCAGACGCGCCGAAACAAAGGGATTTGGCTAGAGATACCGGATTCAGAACGGTTGACCTTAAAAAATGAAATTATCGAAGTGGAAAGATTTGAAACATATCCAGATCAAGAATTACGAGTGAATCAACTGATTTTTCGCTTGTTGTTAGCTTCGAAATGTTTAACCTCTCAAGAGTTGGCGGATGATCTGCAAGTCAGTAGAAATACGATCATCAGTGATTTAGACCGTGTGGAAGAACAAATTCAGGTTTATGATCTTGCACTAAATCGTCAAAGTCGTCAGGGATTTTCAATCCATGGTAAAGAAAGTAAAATACGTTTGTTGATGGAATACATTACCCAAAAAGAAATAACGGAATATGATATCTATCAAATCATGAGCTACTTTGTTCAATCTGGACAACAGAAAAAAATGCAGGAAGTTCATGTTGGCGTCAATACAATTTTTCAAAAAATCTATCAAGTTGCGCTGAAAGAAATGACCAATCTTTTAGATCCTTCGCTATTTGATCAATTTAATTATGCTGAGATTCTTTCAATCACCTTAAGGGTGGCAATCGCAGCGTCAAGAATGCAGCTACATCACACAGTTGGTGGTTATAAGATGTTGACCAACCAAAAAATGTTGCAGCAAAAACAGGAATTACCATTTTTATTGATGAAGAAAGTGTTCGATCATTATGAGCTCCCGCTTTTGGCAGATGAGTATTTTTATATTTACAGTGATGTATTTGTAGCAAATAATCAGCAGGATATTGTTGGTTTGACCGGAGAGTTGATCAAAGATGTTTCAGAAGAAATCAATTTTCCTTTTTATCGAGATCAGCAGCTGTTTACGAATCTGTTCGCACATTTATCCTTACGTTTAACGAAAAAGCATCTGTTTATTAATGAGTATAATCCTTTTGTAGATGATATCAAGGCAAAGTATCCGCAATTATTTTCAGCTATTCAACATGCCAGTCAAAGTGATATCGTCGGATCAGCGTTACTGATCAATGATTCGTTTATTGCCTATATTGCCTTGCACTTTTTAGTTGCTTATGAAAAAAATTTGCATGAAGTAAAAGTGGTACGAATCGTTTATGTTTGTTCGACAGGGTTAGGCGTAACCAGTCTTATTGAACAAAAAATTTTAGAAGAAGTTTCTAATGTTGAAATTGCAGGGTTTGCTTCAGTCTTGAATGCAGTGGATGTTATAGAAGAAAAAAATCCAGACTTGGTTTTGAGTATTTTTCCGATAGAAATAGTTAATCGGCCGTTTATCAAAGTCAATCCATTGCCGACAGATGCAGACATCCATAGTATCCAAGAGGAAGTCAATAAAATATTGACACATACGCAATCAGGAAAAGTCCCACGATTGATTCCTCGCCAGCAAATCAAAGAAAAACAAGGAATCGAAACTGAAAGCCGAGATATTCTTGTGCGGACCTATGTGATTTATGAAGAATTACTTAAAGCCTTTGCTGAAAAGCTGACGCAAGAGTATAAAGAAGCGTTTTTACTCCATGTGATGTTGATGGTTCATCGAATCACCTTTGACAGCCAGTACGAGAATGAAGGGAATATTGTGAAAGAAACCTTATTGGCGCAGCAAGAATTAGTCGGGCAAATCGAACAGATTTTTGCCAAAAATGATTTAATGGTTAATCAAGCAGAAATCACTGCTTTATTGAATTATATAAGAGAGGAGGAGCACGTATGAAGTTAAATGACGATGCTCAAAAAATAATTGACGAGAGTCCTTATAAAGTAGAGTTGGAAGCATCATTGGAAAAAATCAATGAGCTATTAAAAGAACAAGCTATCCAGCCAACGGAATTACAATGGACGATCTTAATCAATCACGTCAATGAAATGATCAAGAGATCGAAAGCAGACGAAAAAATGTCTGGTGTTGATCCAGTAATGTTTGAAGAAGTCTCAAAAGAAGCATTGATGATTGCTGATAAAGTGGTTCAGCACATTGGAAATCTGCCCCAAGATGAACTGTATGTTTTATCGATTCATTTTGAAGCAGCAAGACAAAACGAAGGATAGAAAGAAGAGCTGGAGTATTGATTATCAGCTTTTAAATAAAAAAATTGGAGGAATTAATAATGGTAACAGTAGTAATCGCAGATCGTTTAGGTAAAGGTCAAAATGTTGCAAAAGGTGTAGAAGCAGCAGGAGGAAAAGCTGTCGTCGTTCCAGGTATGGGTGCAGATATGCGTTTAGGTGATGTGATGCAGCAGGAAAATGCTGACTTAGGCATTTCATTTTGCGGAAGCGGTGGTGCAGGAGCGTTAACAGCAGCTACAAAATATGGTTATCCAGAACGTCACGGCATGCGCTCTATTGATGAAGGTGTGACTGCAATCAATGATGGAAAAACAGTTTTAGGCTTTGGGTTTATGGATCAAGAAGAATTAGGCAAACGAATCGTTGAAGCATACGTGAAAAAGAACGGATAATCATTTGAAACATTTAGCTTTACAGGCTAGCCTTTCGGAAAAAAGATAAAATATGAATGAGGCAAAAAGCACCTCAGTCATATTTTCCTATTTTTCAGTCAACGCTAAATGAGCCTGTTCAGCTTTTAAATTATGGGGAGGAAAGTCCAATGGAAAAAGTAACAACGAAGCAACGGCAGATCATTCAAGTCGAGGGAACTGGGAAAGAAAAGAATCAGGCGTTTGCAAATGCGTTGAACCAAATCCACAATCGTGTACTGAAAGAAAAAAATGATGTGATTGTACGCATTGAGCCGCTTGATATTCAAATTGTTAAAGCAGAACAAGAAACCTTTACGGAACGATTCTTCTTTTTCTTTTTACCTCGTACGCGTGCGGATTATCGTGTGTTGCTGGATGTTGAAGTAGAGATCACATTGATTGAGATGGAAACTGTTCCGTTTGTTGAAAAAAGAGTTGCCGATCCAAATGGTCTTCCCATCCCTTTTGGCAAGAAAAAAAGAATGCATAAGGAGGCAAATTAAATGGACGTGTTAGTTGTTTTACTCAAGTCGTTATTGATTGGGGGATTAGTTGGATTTGCAGCAGGAGCAGGGGCAGCAAGAATGTTCCATGCACCAAGTACACAAGGATTAGGCGCATTTAGAACATTAGGTGAGATGAATGCTTGTGAAGGAGATGCGGCTAGTCATTTCTCATTTGGATTAGGATTCTTCTTTAATGCTTGGGCATCAACTGTTGGAGCAGGTGCATTTACACAAGATGTGGATCACCGTGTTATTCCTAACTGGGCAGCCGCTGCATTATTAGTAAAAAACAAAAATGTTGCTGAGACTATGCACAATCCTAAGAAAATGGGAATTTCAGGTGCAGTGGTTGGGATGCTGCTTGTAGCTTTCTTGAATACAACAGCTTCAGCAATTCCAGAGTCATTACAAGTTACAGCTGTGGCAGTTTTAGTACCAGCTGCAAATTTATTAATCAACACAGTGATGCCAGTACTATTTTGGTTAGCAGCAATTGATGCTGGAAAACGTTCAGGTTTATGGGCAACGATTTTCGGGGGTCTTGCAACAATGATTATGGGCAATGCTGTTCCTGGTGTTGTTTTAGGGATTTTAATTGGTAAAGGTGTCGATGAAATTGGCTGGAATAAGGTAACTAAAAGTATGATGGCAGCAGTTATTCTATTATTTGTATTCAGTGCTTTTTTCCGGGGATTCGATTTACAAATGATCGAAAGCTTCCGTTTGCAAATTCCTGTTTGGTTACAAAACATGCATGATGTTTTCAGTATCGGTAAATAATGTAAATAGAAAGAGAGGAAACTGTAATGGATGAAATAGTAGAGTTAGAAGGAAAAAAGAATTTTTGGTTTGCTGATTGGTCATTTCCAATTTTAGTAGGTCTGTTGTCAGCAGGTGTGTTTGCTGGAACCCATATGTATTTTGTTTATGGTGTTGGGGCATTTAATGAAGTAGCAATTGTTGCGATGTTAAAAGCGGGAATGGATGGCGGATCATATGGAGCAGCCGCAGCATTTGGCGCAAGTTTCTTGTTTGCTCGTATTTTAGAAGGTTCACTGGTGGGGATTTTAGATATTGGCGGTGCAATCTTAACAGGTGTTGGGATTGGTGTTCCAGCGATTCTTTTGAGCATGGGTATTGAAGCACCTCTTACAAACTTTAGCTTGTCATTATTAACGGGTATGCTTCTTGGAATCGTTATTGGTGGAATTATTATTATGATTCGTAAATTTACGATCAATCAATCAAATTCTACTTTTGGCGCAGATGTGATGATGGGCGCAGGAAATGCGTCAGGTCGTTTCTTAGGTCCATTGATCATCATTAGTGCATGTGGCGCTTCTGCTCCGATCGGAATTGGTTCAATTATTGGCGCAGTCATTTTCTATGTATGGAAAAAACCAATTGCTGGTGGTGCGATTTTAGGCGCAATGATTTTTGGTGCAATTTTCCCGGTAGATTTACCAAGCTAAACTTCAATAATCTTGCACTTTTCTTTTGAAAACCGTTTACATTATAATGTTACCATGTTATTATGAATGGGAAATAATTCGACTTTTTATTCATACTAATTTTTTGAACGGAGGACAAAAGAAATGAATGGTTTTGTGCAGTGGATGGAAGTAAAATTGATGCCGATTGCTAATAAATTTGGCTCGCAGCGTCATATGACTGCGATTAGAAAAGGACTTATTGCAACTATGCCTTTGACGATCGTAGGTGCGTTTTTTACAGTGTTCCAAAATATTCCGATTGACTCGTATACGAAGTTTATTGAACCGTATCAGGCAGTTTTAGATATTCCTTCACGTTATACGATGGGATTGTTGGCTTTGTATGCAACATTTGGGATTGCTTCTTCTTTGGCAAATAGTTATAAGTTAGACTCTTTAACATGTGGAATCTTAGCGGTGATGGCCTTTTTAGTAACAGCTGCTCCTCCAACAAGAGTTTTTGAAGATGTTAAAGATGTTATTGGTGCTGGACGCTACGTCAACTTAGCTAATTTAGGTTCAGCTTCGTTGTTTGGTGCAATCGTGACCGCACTGATATCTGTTGAAATTTATCGCTTCTTTATTCAAAGAGATATTACGATCAAAATGCCTGATGGCGTTCCGCCAGAAGTGTCAAATTCGTTTATTGCTTTGATTCCAGGTGCTGTGATTTTATTACTATTCTGGGTGATTCGTCATGTTATTGGTTTTGATTTGAATGGATTCTTAAGCACATTGTTGATGCCGTTAAAAGATACGTTAGCAGGCAATAGCTTGTTTGGCGGATTATTGACAGTCTTCTTGATCTGTTTCTTCTGGGTTTTAGGGATTCACGGGCCAGCAATTATGGGACCTGTTATCAGACCATTCTGGGATATGTCGATAGCTGAAAATACACTTGCCTTTCAAGAAGGTGCTTCTGTTCATAATTTACCAAATATCTTTACGGAACAATTTTTACAATGGTTTATTTGGATCGGCGGTGCCGGTACAACACTAGCTTTAGTCGTTTTAATGATGTTTTCTAAATCAACTTACTTGAAAAGTTTAGGACGTTTGTCCTTCTTACCAGGATTATTCAATATTAATGAACCTGTGATTTTTGGTACACCGATCGTAATGAACCCAATTTTAGGGATTCCATTTATCGTAGCACCACTGATCACAACAACATTTTCTTATTTCTTAACAGTGACAGATTTGATTCCAATGATGGCCGCTCGTTTACCATTTGCAATACCTGCGCCGGTCGCCGCTTGGATGAGTACAAACTGGAGCGTTCCAGCAGCAATTCTTGTCTGTGTTAATTTCGCGATTACTTTGGCGATCTACTACCCGTTCTTCAAAGTATATGAAAAACAACAGTTAGATAAAGAAGCAGAAGAGTTGGCAGCTGAACAAAAAGCAAAAGCCACTGTTTAATTAAGAAGAGAGGGAGGGTAGTAACATTACTATCCTCTTTGGTGATTAAGGTCATGATAATTTGGTTTATTGTATTTTTTATTCTTAGTCAAGTAATAATTGAAAGAAAATGGCTACCTGCAAAATTAACTGATTTACGGTTACTTCATTTATGTATTGGTTCAATTGGTTTGATCTTTGTTTCGATTGTGATTGGAATCTTAGTCAGACAGCCTATATTTATAGTGGGGACTGTGACCATTTTTTGTAGTTCAGTACTTTCTTTTAAATATCGTAATAAATTCGACCATATAAAGCGAGGGTAAAAGCAATGAAAAGAGCATTAGGTGTATCTGTTTACCCAGATCACAGTGAGATAGATAAAGATAAAGCTTATTTAAAAAAAGCCAGTGAATGTGGTTTTTCGCGGATTTTTATGAGTATGTTAGAAGTAACGGAAGGCAAAGAAGTTGTAAAAGAAAAATTCAAATCATTGATCGCTTATGCAAAAGATTTAGGTTATGAAACGATTTTAGATGTAGCACCGAATATTTTTGATGAGTTGGAAATTTCATATGATGATTTGACCTTCTTTTATGAAACTGGAGCTGACGGTATTCGTTTAGATGCTGGTTTTGATGGGAATAAAGAAGCGAGGTTGACGTTTAATCCATTTGACTTGGCGATTGAATTGAATATGAGTAACGATGTGGCTTATTTGGATAATATTTTGACGTATGAAGCCAATGTTCCATTTTTATATGGATGTCATAATTTTTACCCGCAGGAAGGCACAGCTTTACCGTATGATTTCTTTGAACGATGCAGTGTTCGCTTTAAAAAACATGGGATTCGGACCGCGGCGTTTATCAATTCTCAAGCGGGGACAATTGGTCCTTGGGATGTAAATGATGGATTGCCTACACTTGAATTACACCGCCATTTACCAGTGGACGTTCAAGCAAAACATTTATTTGCGACAGGTTTGATCGATGATGTGATTATTGGTAATGCGTATGCTTCCGATGAAGAATTGGAATTATTAGGCAGTTTAAGCCGCTATCAACTTGAATTGGCAATTGAATTTACTAATGAGGCTAGTGAGGTTGAAAAAGAAATCACTTTAACGGAGCAACATTTCCGTCGTGGTGATATCACAGATCAGGTGGTTCGCTCAACGGAAGTTCGTAAAAAATATAAAGATAAAGCCAATCCTGCACATGACAATACGCTAGAGTTTCAAGTGGGTGATGTTGTGATCGGTAATGATGGATTTGGAAAGTATAAAAATGAATTACAGGTTGTTTTACAGCCGCATTCAGATGACCGTAAAAATAAAGTAGGTCAAATAACAGAGAAAGAATTGTTGTTGTTGGATTTTGTAAAACCCTGGACGAAATTTAGATTTAAAGAAAAGTAGGGGATAAGATGAGTTACGACTTAATTATAAAAAATGGGCAAACCATTGATGGTAAACCAATAGAAATCGCCATTAACGCTGGAAAAATCGCGAAAGTTTCAGAAAAAATCGAAGCAGAGAGCAAACAATTGATTGAATTAGATGCTGGCACATATCTATCAGCAGGTTGGATCGATGATCATGTCCATTGCTTCGAGAAAATGACTTTGTATTATGATTTTCCAGATGAAATTGGTGTTAAAAAAGGCGTAACCACGGTAATAGATGCAGGAACTACAGGCGCAGAAAATATCCATGAATTTTATGACTTAGCCAAAGAAGCAAAAACCAATGTACATGCTTTAATTAATATTTCAAAATGGGGAATTGTTGAGCAAGATGAACTAGCTGATTTAAGTAAAATCAAAGAAGAGTTAGTCCATAAAGCCTTAACTGAACTACCAGATTTTGTTGTAGGAATCAAAGCTCGTATGAGTAAAACAGTCATTGGGGACAACGGAATCACACCATTAGAAATGGCTAAAAAAATCCAAAAAGACAATAATAACTTGCCTTTAATGGTGCATATTGGTTCAGCACCGCCAGAATTAGATGAAATTTTAGCGCATATGTCTAAAGGCGATGTCTTGACTCACTGTTTTAATGGAAAACCTAATGGTATCTTGGACCAAGCAACAGATAAAATTAAAGATTTTGCTTTTGCGGCATATGATAAAGGGATTGTATTTGATATTGGTCATGGAACGGACAGCTTTAACTTCCATGTTGCTGAAACAGCTTTAGCACAAGGCATGAAAGCAGCATCAATTAGTACAGATATTTACATCCGTAATCGTGAAACAGGACCTGTACATGATTTAGCGACAACGATGGAAAAATTACGTGTGGTAGGTTATGAATGGGCTGAAATTATCGAAAAAGTGACAGCAACTCCTGCCGAAAATTTCCACTTCGATACAAAAGGTCACTTGAAAGAAGGCTACGATGGCGATATCACGATCTTTAAGATCGAAATGGGTCAAAAGACCTTGACTGATTCAAATGGCTTTACCAGAGAAGCAAAAGAATTGATCAAACCTGTAAAAACCATTATTGGAGGAACAGTTTATGACAATTAGTTACGAAAAATTCAACTTAAAAGAAGTCATCAACGCTTCAGGCCGAATGACGATTCTAGGTGTTTCAAAAGTTTCAGAAAAGGTCTTAGCGGCTCAAAAGTTCGGTGGCGAACATTTCTTTGAAATGAATGAGTTAAGTATTCAGACTGGTGCTTATTTAGCTAAATTATTGAATGTTGAAGATGCTCAAGTCGTTTCTTCTGCTTCTGCTGGAATCGCTCAAAGTGTGGCTGCTTTAATCGGTGAAGGCTCAAGTTATCACGCTTATCATCCATATACGGATAAAATCACCAAACGTGAAATTATCCTCCCGAAAGGACATAATGTGGATTATGGGACACCTGTTGAAGTGATGGTGGAACAAGGCGGCGGACAAGTGATTGAAGCAGGTTACGCCAATATGTGTTCACCAGAACATATCGAAATGATGATTACAGATCAAACGGCCGCAATTTTGTACATTAAGAGTCATCACACAGTTCAAAAGAGTATGTTAAGTGTGGCAGAAGCCGCAGCTGTGGCTAAAAAACACAAGCTACCTTTGATCGTTGATGCTGCAGCTGAAGAAGATCTATTCAAATACATCGAAGCAGGCGCGGATCTTGTGATTTACAGTGGAGCAAAAGCAATCGAAGGACCAAGTGCTGGTTTAGTTATCGGCAAAAAAACATACATCGAATGGATTCGTCTGCAAGGAAAAGGGATCGGACGGGCGATGAAGATCGGCAAAGATAACATTTTAGGATTTACCCAAGCTGTAGAAGATTATGTGAAAAACGGCAGTGAATCAGGCACATCGATGCAAGCACGTTTAGCACCATTTATCGCAGCATTAAATCAAATAAACAATATTGAAGCCAAAAGCGTTCAAGATGGCGCTGGCAGAGATATTTACAGAGCGAGTATCAAGATCAGTGGAGAAAAGTCAGCGAAAGAAGTTATTGAAGAATTAAAAGCTGAAAGCCCAGCGATTTATACGCGTGAATACCAAGCCAATAACGGGATTATCGAATTTGATATCCGTTCAGTCAATGAAGAAGAAATGACTAAAATCGTAACACGAATAACAACAATCATGAACTAAAAAAACTATTTTGGAAAAGAGGAAACAATTATGACATTAACACCAAACTATTTAGAAGACCGCATTTGTTTAAACGTTTTAGCCAACTCAGTAGAAAACGCTAAAGACTGTTACGAAGCAGCCGAAGGGCACATCGTTTTAGGTGTATTATCTAAAAACTACCCAACTGATGAAGCGGCAATCGAAGATATGAAAAAATATGCTGCAGAAACCAACAATGCATTATCAGTCGGTCTAGGTGCAGGAGACCCGAATCAAAGTCAAATGGTTTCAAGAATTTCTAAAGATTTACAACCTCAACATGTGAACCAAGTTTTCACAGGCGTGGGTACATCACGTGCTTTATTAGGGCAAAATGAAACGATTGTTAACGGTCTAGTATCTCCAACTGGTAAAGTAGGAATCGTTAATATCGCTACAGGACCATTAAGTTCACAAACACCAGCAGGAGAAGTAACGATCGAAACAGCAATTCGTTTATTACAAGATATGGGCGGCAGCTCAATCAAATTTTTCCCAATGAAAGGCTTAGCGCATATCGAAGAATACAAAGCAGTTGCAGCAGCGTGTGCGAAATATGATTTCTACCTAGAACCAACAGGCGGAATCGATTTAGAAAACTTTGAAGAAATCGTCCAAATCGCCGTAGATACAGGCGTTAAGAAGATTATTCCTCACGTATATAGCTCAATCATAGATTCAGAAACAGGTGACACAAGACCTGAAGATGTAAAAACATTACTAGGTATGATCAAAAATACATTAAAAAAATAAAAGCTAAAAGTGCTCGTCCAGGACTGATGGTAAAATAGGAAAATTTGACTGCGGTGCTTTATGCCGCATTCGAATTTTATCTTTATACCAAAGTCTTAGTATTTAAATCTAGGAAATAGGCAGGGATCACGATGAAAATTGCAGCTTTTGGTGAAATAATGATGCGTTTGACTCCGCCAGAATATTTGATGTTGGAACAAACGAAGGAATTACGTTTAGATTTTACAGGTACAGGAGTAAATATTTTAAGTAATCTAGCTCATTTCGGTTGTCAAACAAGCTTGATAACGAATCTGCCCGACAATCGTATCGGTGAAGCTGCCAAAGCAAGTATTCGCCAATTAGGTATCCAAGATCATTGGATTGGAACAACGGGTGATCATATCGGCTCTTATTTTGCTGAAATGGGGTTTGGCCCAAGACCGACACAAGTAACTTATCAAAATCGTCGAAATAGCTCATTTGGTATGAGTGATGGATCAAATTATGATTTTGACACCATATTAGACGAAATCGATTTCGTTCATATTTGTGGAATTTCTCTAAGTTTGACAGAACAAACACGAGATGCTGCCTTTGTTTTGGCAAAAAAAGCGCATACTAAGGGCAAAAAAGTTTGTTTTGATTTTAATTTTCGACCAAGCTTAAATGAAGCGCATGGTGTTGCATTTATGAAGGAACAATATGAAAAAATGTTACCATATTGTGATTACGTTTTTGGGAGTGCGCGCGATTTGACTGATTTATTAGGAATGTCGATCGACGAAAGTTTGGGTTTATCTAGTCAATTTGAAGATCTGGTTCACAGATTTATGCTAAAATATCAGATTAAAAACTTTGCTGGAACAATTCGTCAAAGTGATCAAGACAAACACTATTTAACTGGTTTTTTATTTGATTCAGAGCATTACGTCAAGTCAGCACCGCGAGAGATCATAAATTTAGATCGAATCGGGGCAGGTGATGGTTACGCATCGGGAATTCTTCTAGGGATTATTGAGAATTGGACATTGATTGAAACTGTAGATTTTGCCACAGCTAACGGTGTTTTAGCTCATACGATTCAAGGAGATGTACCGTTGACCACACGTAAACAAGTCAGACATCTTATGGAACAGCCAACTGTAGATTTGATTCGATAAATAAAAGAGGAAACCAGCGTATAGTTGGTTTTAGAGGGCGAAACAAAAGTATTTTTTACTTTTGTTTCGCCCTCGCTTTTGTTTTCCTCTCTTTTTCATTATAATGAATAAGTAGGTAATTTAGCGAAACCATTTACGTGGCTAAGATAAATTGGTATGCTTAGGGAACAAAAGCTATTATTTATACGTTATTTTTATATAAAAAAGTTTGTTTTCAGGAGGAGATCAACGTGACTGATGAAAATATTTGGAAAGCACTAGACGATGATGTTTTGAAAGATAGTATTCGAAAACGACCAAGTATGTACATTGGCGGGATTGGTCCAACTGGCTTGGAAAGTATGGTATTGCAAGTGCTGGATCAATTGCTGTACGTAGCAGGCGATTTAACACAAGCAGAGCTTTCGATCGAACTTTCGGATAAACAATTTATTTTTTCTTTTTTCAGTAAAAAAGGGTTATTTTTAGATAAAAGTCCTGAAGAGCAATTTACGCCGCCCTATCTGTTCCTTTCTGTTGTCAATGCATTGTCGGAGCAATTAGGCTTTGGGATAGAAAAGTTGGGTAAGCGAACGATTCAAATATATCAACACGGACAATTAAATAAAAAAGCATTGATTCCGTCAGAAGATGAAGGTCAAAGAATCGAATTAGCCTTTACGCCAGATGAAACGTTATTTGGTAACAAGCCACTATCCTATTTTGTCCTATTTAATCGTTGCCAAGAGTTAGCGATGCTAAACAGTGGATTAACGATTTCATTGACAGATGGAAAAAAACAAAAAAATTATTTCCATTATAAACAAGGACTTGTGGAATATATTTTTCAAAAAGATGACAGCATCACTCGTAGCGGTCAGCCGCTGATCATCAATACGGTCAGCGAAGGTGTGACGATCCAAGCGGTCATATCAAAGAATGGCTCTACTAGTGTTAAAGATAGTTTTGTTAACGGACATTTACCTTCTGATGGTGGAACACATTTAGATGGTTTTGTTCAAGGAACAGTAGATGCGATTAATCAGTTCTTGGAGGAAACCAATCGATTGAAGTATCTAACAACAGATAATTTTCCTGAACGTTTTGATGTTGTTCTTTCCATCAGTGTCAAACGACCGAGATATACGGGCGCTGTCAAAAAGAAAATTAGAAACCCAGAGTTGTACAAAATCGTAAAAGAAGCTGTTTTCGATGAAGTCTCGATCTTTTTAAAACGACATCCTGCTTGGTATTTAAACTAAAACTAGGCATAATAATTGAAAGGTGCGCTCATGAAGATTTTTATTGATGGTGATGGTTCACCAGTGAAAGAAAGTACGATCGAAACGGCTCTGGTTTATTCAATCGATGTTGTGATCGTGACGAGTATTGATCATTATTCGTTGAAAGAATATCCCAAAAATGTTTCTTTTGTTTATGTAGACAAAGGTGCCGATGCGGCTGATTATAAGATTGTTCAGTTGATTCGAAGTGGAGATATTTTAGTGACTCAAGATTACGGTTTAGCCTCATTGGTTTTGCCTAAAGGCGTAAGAGTTTTGCATCAGCTAGGCTATGAATACACAGGTGAAAATATTGACGGATTACTGGAACAGCGCTATTTTAGTGCCAAAGTTAGAAAAAGTGGTGGTCATACAAAAGGACCGAAGGCTTTCACGCAAGCGGATCGGGACAAATTTAAAGAAAAATTGATTGCGTTGATCAAGGAAAAAAATGAATTGACACCTAGAGATTGATGGACTTATACCACAATGATTTTTGTTATTTTTTTTAAAAGTAAGCTCTCTTAAACCGAATAAATAAAAAATATTCTTCTAGTTAGAAAAAAATGCTGATACGATTTTTTTCTATTCTGGTTAATGCTTTTATGCTAAAATATGAAAGAGCTATTTTGAATTCATCATTAGGATACAACAATAATAGAAGAAAATTTAGGAGGAACAGCATTTGAAGATTACTTTGCTATATGGTGGGAGAAG
This sequence comes from Candidatus Enterococcus ikei, assembly GCF_017316105.1. Classification (NCBI taxonomy): domain Bacteria; kingdom Bacillati; phylum Bacillota; class Bacilli; order Lactobacillales; family Enterococcaceae; genus Enterococcus; species Candidatus Enterococcus ikei. Next base: position 4,532 of record NZ_JAFLWD010000001.1, on the reverse strand, counting down.
TGAAGAGCACGATGTGTCGATATTGTCTGCCTATTCTGTTTTAAATGCGATTTATTATAATTATTACCAAGTTCAACTGGTTTATATCAGTAAAGAGGGGCAATGGGTAAAAGGGCCTCTTCTGTCAGAAAAACCAGAAAGTCAGGATATCCTTAAACTGACATGGTCTGATAACGGTGAAGTAGACAAATGGGGCGAATACACTGGTAAAGTGATCATGCCTTGTGAAATCAAAGAAGAAGATACAATCGTTTTTCCAGTATTACATGGACCTAACGGAGAAGATGGAACGATCCAAGGATTTTTAGAAACATTGGGCTTACCTTACGTTGGTGCTGGTGTCTTGGCAAGTGCAAATGCAATGGACAAAATCATGACAAAATACCTATTACAAACAGCGGGGATTCCACAAGTTCCATTTGTCCCTGTACTAAAAAGTAATTGGAAAGAAAATCCTAAAAAAGTCTTTGAACAATGTGAAGGTTCGTTGATCTATCCAGTGTTTGTTAAACCAGCAAACATGGGCTCAAGTGTGGGGATCAGTAAAGCCGAAAATCGTGAAGAATTACAAAATGCTTTAGAAGAAGCTTATCGTTATGATTCTAGAGCAATCGTGGAACAAGGAATTGAAGCACGTGAGATCGAAGTAGCGATTTTAGGTAATGAAGATGTACGTACAACAATGCCAGGCGAAATCGTTAAAGATGTTGATTTTTACGACTATAATTCAAAATACATCGATAATCAAATTACTATGCAGATTCCAGCAGAAGTTCCTGATGAAGTTCACCAAAAAGCGCAAGAATTCGCTAAAAAAGCCTATATTATTTTAGATGGTAGTGGTTTAAGCCGATGTGACTTCTTTTTAACTAGCAAAAATGAATTATTCCTAAATGAGCTGAATACGATGCCAGGTTTTACAGAATTTAGCATGTATCCATTATTATGGGAAAATATGGGCTTGAAATACAATGATCTAATCGAAGAATTGATTCAATTAGCCTTAAATCGGTTTAAACAAAGACAAAGTTTTTACGAAAGATAAACGCAAAGGGAGGAGGCAAAACGCTAGAAGTTTTGCCTCAGCCCTTTTATGGTTAGTCATGTTAGAAAGAGCAGTTGATAAAAGATGCTATTTTATGTTAAAAGGGAGAGACACCAATGAAATTAACTTTTTGGGAAGTCGCTGAAGCGACAAAAGCCGTTAATAATTGGAAACAATGGGACGATTTTGATATCAGCGGTATTGAGTTTGATAGTCGTTTGATCACAGCTGGAAATTTGTTTGTTCCGCTAAAAGGGACAAATGATGGTCATTCATTCATCAAAAGTGCTGTAGACAAAGGCGCTGGCGCTGCATTTTGGAGTTCACCAGAAGCGTCGCCTGATGATTTACCAATATTACAAGTAACTGATACGTTAAAAGCAATGCAAGATTTAGCTGTTTATTATTTAAAAAAAATGACGCCGACAGTTATTGCGATTACGGGTAGTAATGGGAAAACAACGACAAAAGATATGACAGAAGCGGTCTTGGCCCAACAATTCAAAACGTATAAAACACAAGGAAATTACAATAATGATATCGGCTTACCATATACTATTTTACATATGCCGGATGAAACAGAAAAACTGATCTTGGAAATGGGAATGGATCATGCAAATGAAATCGATTTTCTATCAAGGTTGGCTCGACCTGATATTGCTGCAATTACTATGATTGGTGAGGCGCATATTGAAAATCTTGGTTCAAGAGCAGGCATTGCTAAAGCGAAAATGGAAATCACAGCAGGGCTTGTTACAGACGGGTTGTTGCTGATACCCGCCGAAGAAGTACTACTTCAGCCGCTAACTAAAGAGTTGCCGCAAACGATCAAAACATTTGGTTGGGAGCAAGCAAACTGTGAAGCAACAATCTTGGAAGAGAAAAAAGAACAAACTTCTTTTAAAATCAATGGATCAAATACCATATTCACCATTCCAGTTCCAGGGAAATATAATGTTGGTAATGCATTGATTGCTATCAGTATTGGTCAATGGTTAGGTATTCCAGAAGAAAAAATTCAAGCAGGATTAGCTAGTTTTCAATTAACTAAAAATCGCACAGAGTGGTTAAAAACCAATAGTGGCATCGAAATTCTAAGTGACGTTTATAATGCGAATCCAACAGCGATGAAGTTAGTGTTAGAGAGTTTCAGCCAAATGCCGACAGCAGGCAAACGAGTAGCTGTTTTAGGCGATATGCTTGAATTAGGACCGGATTCAGCTGCTATGCACGCTTCAGTAAGTGATTATCTAAATCCAAAGGAAATTTCAGAGATCTTTTTATATGGCGCTGAAATGAATGCCTTGTATCAAGTGCTAAAAGAAAAATATCAAGAAAATCAGATCCATTACTTCAAAAAAGCAGAAAAAGAAGACTTGATGAATACCTTAAAATCACATCTTGAACCAACCGATATGGTGATTTTAAAAGCTAGTAATGGCATGGGATTAAATGAAGTCGTCAATAATCTCCTTGAAATTTAGCAAGGTTTCATAAAACTTGCTGAAAACGTAAAACTATGCTAAAATAACCTATTGCCGGAAGATCGAAGTAGAAAAATAGATAGTCTCTGTGAAGAAGACTATTCTATTAATATAAAGATTAAAAAAGCTGAACGAACTCGTTTGGCTTTTCTAGTGCCTGTAGCTTCATAAGGTGGATTTTTCGGTAACACTAATGAGAAAATAAAATAAACCTATGTTGATGGTTTAATGACTCCATAAACATTTTCAAAATTAGTGAAAGTCAAATCACCTGTAACACAACTAAAGAAGAAACATTTCTTCTGGAACAAACATTATTAGGAGGATATCATTTGAAATTTAAAGAACTTGGCTTAGAACCAGACTTATTGGCATCAATCGAGCGCTCAGGATTTGAAGAAGCAACACCGATTCAGGAGGAAACAATCCCTCTAGCACTACAAGGAAAAGACGTAATTGGACAAGCACAAACAGGAACTGGTAAAACAGCTGCGTTTGGTCTTCCGATGTTACAAAAAATTGATACATCAAACCGTGTATTGCAAGGAATCGTTATTGCCCCAACTCGTGAGTTGGCAATCCAAACACAAGAAGAATTATACCGTTTAGGTCGCGACAAAAAAATCCGCGTACAAGCAGTATATGGTGGAGCAGATATTGGCCGTCAAATCCGTGGACTTAAAGAAAATCCACATATCGTTGTAGGAACACCAGGACGTTTATTAGATCACATCAATCGCCGCACATTAAAACTAGATACAATCGAAACATTAGTTTTGGATGAAGCAGATGAAATGTTGAACATGGGATTCTTAGAAGATATCGAAAAAATTATCTCTAAAATACCAGCAAAACGTCAAACATTACTATTTTCAGCAACAATGCCGCCAGCAATCAAAAATATCGGCGTGAAATTCATGAAGGATCCTGAACACGTGAAAATCAAAGCTAAAGAAATGACAGCTGATTTGATCGATCAATATTATGTACGTTCAAAAGACTTCGAAAAATTCGACGTTATGACACGTTTATTAGATGTTCAAACACCAGAGTTAACTATTGTCTTTGGTCGTACAAAACGTCGTGTAGATGAATTAGCACGTGGGTTAGAAGCTCGCGGATACAAAGCTGAAGGAATTCATGGAGACTTGTCTCAGCAAAAACGTATGAGCGTTTTACGTTCATTCAAGAGTGGAAACTTAGATATCTTAGTAGCGACAGACGTTGCAGCTCGTGGTTTAGACATTTCAGGTGTAACACACGTGTATAACTATGATATCCCTCAAGATCCTGAAAGCTATGTTCACCGTATCGGCCGTACTGGTCGTGCAGGAAAAGGCGGAATGTCAGTGACTTTCGTTACACCAAATGAGATGGGCTATTTGCATGTCATTGAAGAATTAACGAAAAAACGTATGACACCATTACGTCCACCAAATGAGCAAGAAGCATTTAAAGGACAATTAGGTGCAGCAATCGAAACAGTCGAAGAAAAAATTGCAGAAAATGGTCTAGATAACTATTTGGCTTCTGCTAAAGATCTTTTAGAAAAATATTCTGCTGAAGATTTAGCAGCATTATTACTAAAAACTATTTCTAAAGACCCATCAGATGCTGTTCCTGTTAAAATTACACCAGAACGACCTTTACCATCAAATAAAAAAGGTTTCAATAAAAACAATCGCAGCGGTGGCGGTGGAAACAGTCGTAATCGTAATAAAAACGGTGGCGGTGGCTACCGTGGAAACAAAAATAACAAAGGCACAGGCGGCACTGGAAACGGTGGCGGCTACAATAAGAGCAAAGACAATCGTTCAGCAAAACGCCACAACGATAAAAAACGTAGCTTTGTTATTAGAGACAACTCAAATTAATAAATCCATAAAAGATAGAAAATAAGAACTAACTTGTTTTTTATTACACTATTTATTGGATTTTATGCGGGTGCAACAAAGCTTTTAAGCTTTGTTGCACCTTCTTTTATTAATTTTTTAATTATTATG